>PHBE01000004.1 GCA_002841885.1 Deltaproteobacteria bacterium HGW-Deltaproteobacteria-18 | reverse complement strand
TTCGCTGGTGGATTGCCATGGCGTGGCCACCGCCGCAGCCGCTGCGGCCGGGGATGACGGGCAGCCCCAACGCTATGTGACGGCCTCGCTGCATGTGGATTTTCTGAGGCCCACGCCGCTCGGGCCGGAGCTTGAGCTTGTGGCTCGGGTCATAGAGAGGCGGGGCAGGAAGATTGTGGTTGCAGTGGAGATATCGGCCCTTGGAGAGGTGCGCGTGCGCGGGCAGGTCGTGGCCGCGCCCATGCCCCGCTCCATGGGCCGGGATTGATTCCGGTCCATGGAGCGGGGCTCAGCCCAGCAGCATGATGATCTTTGACGCCATGATCATGCCCACCAGGGCGATGGGGTAGACCGATGCATAGGCCGTGGCTGCATAGGGCGTGTCGCTCAGGGAAGCGGCGGCGGCCAGGCCCGGGGTGGAGGTCATGCCGCCGGTGATGACGCCGAGCATGCGCAAAAACGGAATGCGCAGCACCTTGGAACAGATGGGCACGCCGATAAGCATGGGCGCAAGGGTCATGATGGCCCCGCCCAGGAAGAGCGGCAGGCCGTATTCGCGCAGGGTTGGCATGAGGGTGCTTCCTGCCGCGGTTCCAACCACGGCCAGAAAAAGCCCCAGGCCAAGATCGCGGATCAGGGCGTTGGCCGTGCTGGGAAGTTCGGTGATGACCGGGCCGACCTGACGCACAGCGCCGAAGACAAGTCCCGCCAGCAGCACCCCGCCGGTGGAGCCGAGGGTGAAGATCCCAAGTCCCGGCAGATAGAGGGGCATCGCCCCGAAAGCCAGCCCGCAGAACAATCCTGACAAGAGCACCATCACGCTGGTGGCGAAGAGCGCGCGAACGTCGTCGCCCAGCATTTTCTTGACGTTTTCCAGATTCTCGGGGTGGCCGACCACATGCAGCACGTCACCCTGGCGCAGGCGCACATTGGCACCGGCCGGACAATCGAATCCGTTGCGGGTGATGCGCGAGACCTGCACCCCGAAGACATGGCTCAGATTGAGGGCGCGCAGGGTCTTGCCGGCTACGTCGGGACGGGAGAGCAGGATCTCCTTTTTGATGAACACGGAATTGAACGCCAGATCCGCTTTTACCATGGGGCCGATAACGATTTCGGCCTCGTGAAGGGCCTCGGAAGTCCCCACCACCCGCACCGTGTCGTGCATGTTCAAAACCGTTTCCGCCGCGGCAAGCTCCGGGCTTTCGCTTCCTGCCCGCAGGACGCGGGTGATGGTCACTTCGGCCATGCGCGCGGGAAGAACCTGGGACAGCGGTCCGGTGCAGAGGTTGGGGTTGGTGACCTCAAGATGCGTGAATTCGATTTGCGGATGCAGGCTGCTCATCTCATGTTCCAGCTTTGCCTCTTCCTGCGCGATGTCTGCGCGCATGAGGCGCGGCAGGAGCTTGACCACCAGCACCACGCCGACCACGCCGAACGTGTAGGCCACGCCGTATGCGGCCGGAGCCACGCTGTCATGGGCCAGTTCCACGGCCACGGCCAGACCCGGCGTGGAGGTCAGCGCCCCGGCGAAAAGTCCGGCGGTGATCTCCTTGGAAAAACCGAACCAGGCCTTGCAGCCAAGAGCCGTGAGCAGGCCCACCGCAATCATGGCCATGGCCCCGAGGCTAAGGGCGAGGCCCCCGCGCTTCATGGAGTGCAGAAAGCCAGGTCCGGCCTGCTGCCCTACGGAATAGATGAACAGGACAAGTCCCAGGCTCTGAATCACTCCGGGCAGGCTGAAGCCTGCGAATCCGGCCAGAAGTCCGGTAAAGACGATGCCCGAGGAGCCAAGGGAAAAGGAGGAGATTTTGACCTTGCCGAGCAGATGCCCGGACAGGATGACGGCAAGCAGCAGAAACATGGGATTGTGCAGGAGTTCCATGGTGAATCTCCACGGTATTGTTTGGTTGATCAATAGGGACGGGGATTACTCCTTCTGTCCTCCATTGCAAGTGGAAATGAGGATCGGACAAGGTTGAAATCCCGTGCGTGACGCTGCATGGCCGCATCGGATTTTGGCGCTGAATCGTATCAGCCGCGCTCCACGCCCCTTTGCTTGAGCAGCGCATAAAGTCGGGGCCGGGAAAGGCCAGACAGGCGGCAGGCGTTTGAGATTTCGCCTTTGCTGGCGAGCATCAGATTCTTGAGGTACCACGTCTCCAGTTCGGCCATGTGTTTTTCGCGGTATTCCTTGAGGCTCGGAAAATCCTCTCCGTCCGTTAGCGGGGGAGTCCTGCTTTCAAGTTCCGGCAGTTCCGCGACCAGGAGCCGTGCGACATTGGCGCGAATGGTCCTGGACAGGTGCTGGGGATAGAGGATGGGCTCGGTTCCGGCCCGGACCACGGCCTGGTCGAGAGCGTTGACCAGCTCGCGGATGTTGCCCGGCCACTCGTACTGCAGGAGGGTGTCGAGAAAGTCCGGGGAAAAGCCCTTGTTGTCTATGTTCAGCCTTGTGCAGGCGCGGCGCGCGAAATGGCAGATGAGATCGTTCAGGTCGTCCAGCAGATGGCGCAAGGGGGAGAGTTCTAGCCGTATCCCGCGCAGGCGATAGAACAGGTCCCGGCGGAAGATGTCGGAGCGGACCATGGCCTCAAGGTTACGATTTGTCGCCGCCACCAGCCTGAAATTGCTGGACACTTCCTTTGCCCCGCCCACGGGGCGGAAACTGCGCCCCTCGAGCACGCGCAGGAAAACCTTCTGGGTGGACAGGGGCAGTTCGCCCACCTCGTCCAGGAACAGGGTCCCGCCGTCGGCCTGTTTAACGAGTCCGATGGAGCGGTTTTCCGCACTGGTGAACGCGCCGCGTTCATGGCCGAAGAGCATGCTCTCCACCAGGGTTTCGGGCAGGGCCGCACAATCCACGACCACGAAAGGCTTGCCGGTGCGCGAACTGTTGGCGTGTATGGCCCGGGCAAAAAGCTCCTTGCCCGTGCCTGTCTCGCCGGTAATGAGCACGTTCACATCGGTGGATGCGGCCTGGGCCACGATATCGAGACAGGAGTTGAGCAGCCTGCTGTTGCCGACGATCCCTTCGCGCCGCAGGGAGACCGGTGCGCACTTGGCGGGACGCTCGCGGTGATACTCCAGGGCCCGTTCCGCCAGTACTATCAGTCGCTGCATGTTCACGGGCTTGGGCATGAAATTCCAGGCTCCGCCGCGAATGGCGGCCTCTGCCGCGTCAGGGTCGCGGCTTTTGGACATGACAATGATTTCCGGTCGCGACGGCACTTCGCGCAGGGTGGATAAAAATTCCAGACTGTTTTTGTTGCCTGCCTCGTCGCCGAGCAGGACCAGGGAAAATTCCCCCACATGCAGCATGGCCAGACCCTTGGACAGGGTCGTGCTGTGCGCTGCATGCAGCCCGTGTCTGGCAAGTTCAGTCATCAGCGACTGGCAAAATGCCGCATCGCCATCAATGATCAGGATGTCGCTCATGAAGACTCCTGCAGTGCTGTCTTGTCTGACAAGACGATAATCCGGCTCGTCGAAGCCTCGCGCAGGTGAGAGTTGTTCAATGCGGAAAGGCCGGGCTCCACGGATACGAGAACATGACCCTCTCCTACACTGTTTTGCTGTCTCGTCAAGCGAGACACTTCTCTTGTCCCAAGACATGATTCATTTGTCTCTCACCTTTTCTCCTTACATAAATACCTGCAGCTTTTTATTCATTTGCTTGAATTGTTTTGAAATACACGATGCGGCACGCAATGTGTTCTTACGGACAACATGAGAGAGCGCTGGCGCTCTGTAGCGGAGTTCTTTTACATCGAAATATAGGCTGAGTTTTGATTTTGTGCTGGCGCTTGGAGCGGAAAATATGTTTTCGCCATTCCAGGCTAGAGGTCGTTGATGACGTGATGACAGGGTGCCCCCTGCGAGGAGGAGTGGAGGATGAAACGCAAATGGGACGCAAGAACCAAGGCGCGTATCGTGCTCGAAGGGCTCATGGGCGGGTGTGTGAACGAGATATGTCGAAGCCATGAGTTGCGGCCGGGCCTGTACTATAAATGGCGGGGTCATTTCCTGGAACACTGTCACCTCATTTTCGAGGAGCAGCCCAGGGCCCCGAGCCAGTCGGGCCTGGCTGCCGAGAACGAGAAGCTCAAGCGTCTGGTGGGCGAGTTGACCCTGGAACTCAACAAGGGCGGAAATCTTCGCTGATCGTGGACAAGGGGGATGACATGGCCAGAAGGATAGGGGTGTACGTATGTCATTGCGGTTCGAACATCGCGGGGAAAGTTGATTGTCCGGATGTGGCCGCTTTTGCGCGGGGGCTCAAAAATGTCGCGGTCTCGCGCGACTATCAGTTCATGTGCTCGGATCCCGGACAGGACATGATCATCCGTGACATAAGCGAGCATGGGCTGGACCGCGTGGTGGTGGCCTCCTGCTCGCCGCGTCTGCACGAGAAGACGTTCCAGAAGGCCTGCGCCAGAGCCGGGCTCAACCCCTACCTCATGCAGCACTGCTGCATCCGCGAACACTGTTCCTGGGTGACCGCGGACAAGGCCGAGGCCACGGCCAAGGCCAAACATATCGTCGAGGCTGCGGTGCTTCGGGTGCGTCGGCATCAGGAGCTTCATTCGCGCGAGGTGGCTGTGGTGCCGGATGTTATGGTCGTGGGCGCGGGCATCGCCGGTATCCAGGCCGCGCTCGATGTCGCCCGCTCCGGACACCGTGTCATCCTGGTCGAGAAGTCCCCGTCCATCGGCGGACACATGGCCCAGTTCGACAAGACTTTTCCCACCCTTGATTGCGCGGCCTGCATCTCCACCCCGAAGATGGTGGCCGTGGCCCAGGAGCCAAACATCGACCTGCTGACCTGGAGCGAGGTCGAGGAGGTCACGGGTTTTGTCGGCAACTACACGGTCACGGTGCGGCGCAAGGCCCGCTATGTGCGCGAGGACATCTGCACCGGTTGCGGGGCGTGTCTGGAGAAATGTCCGACCAAGGTCGTGAGCGAATTCGAGGAGGGCCTTGGCATGCGCCGGGCCATCTATCGCAATTCTCCCCAGGCCGTGCCCAGCACTCCGGTCATCGACGCCGAACACTGCAAGATGCTCACAAAAGGCAAATGCGGCGTGTGTCAGAAGACCTGTCCCACCGGAGCCATCGATTTCACCCAGCAGGACCGCCGGGAAGTCTACCATGTAGGCAGCGTGATCCTGGCCACGGGTTATGACACCATGGACCCCACCCCCATGAGCGAGTACGGATTCGGCCGCTACCCGGAAGTCTACACCGCCCTGCAGTTCGAACGCCTGAACAATGCCGTGGGCCCCACCGGCGGCAGGATTCTCATGAAGAATGGCGAGGCCCCGAAAAGCGTGGCCATCATTCACTGTGTCGGCAGCCGCGACAGGAATTATCACGAATACTGCTCGCGCACCTGCTGCATGTACGCCCTCAAGTACGACCACCTGATCAAGGACAAGGTCGGGCATGGCGCTGAAGTCTACAATTTCTACATCGACATGCGCTGTTTCGGCAAAGGGTACGAGGAATTCTACCGCCGCGTTCAGGACGAAGGGGTGACCTTCGTGCGCGGCAGACCTTCCGAGGTCGTGCAGGAGAACGGCAGGTTGGTCGTGGTCGGCGAGGACACCCTGCTCGGCACGAGGCTGCGCGTGCCCGTGGACATGGTTGTGCTGTGTACGGCCATGGAGGCCCGCCCCGACACCACGGAAGTGGCCCGCATCTTCGGCGTGTCCCAGGGCCGGGACGGATTTTTCCTCGAAGAACACCCCAAGCTCGGTCCCGTCTCCACCGCTTCGGACGGCATCTATCTGGCCGGGACCTGCCAGGGGCCCAAAGACATTCCCGACGCCGTGGCCCACGCCGCCGGTGGTGCGGCACAGGCCCTGGCCCTGGCTGCACGCGGAGTGGTGTCCATTTCCCCAACGACTTCCTGGATCAATCCCGACATCTGCGTCGGCTGCAAGATGTGCATCGGTCTGTGCCCGTACTCGGCCATCGAGTTCGACGAGCGCCGCCACATAGCGGTCATCAACGAGGCCATGTGCAAGGGTTGCGGCAGCTGCGCCGGGCACTGCCCGAGCGGCGCGGCCCAGATCAAGCACTTCCGCCAGGTGCAGGTCTTCAACGAGATAGACGGCCTGCTGGATCGCAAGCCGGACATAATGGCTCTGATTGGAGATATTTACGAAACCGCGAACCGTGCAGGGGCGTGAGGAGGATCGCATGAACCAGGAATTCGAACCTGCCATTCTGGCTTTTGTCTGCAACTGGTGCACCTACACCGCCGCCGATCTGGCCGGTACCTCGCGCATGGTGCAGCAGCCCAATGTCCGGCTTGTGCGCATGATGTGCACGGGCATGGTCGATCCCAAATATGTCATCAAGGCCCTGCTGTCCGGAGCCGACGGGGTGCTCGTCAGCGGCTGTCATCCTGGCGACTGCCATTACATCAACGGCAACTACAAGGCCCGGCGGCGGGTCAAGCTTTTAAACGAGATCCTGCCGCAGTTCGGCATCGACCAGCGGCGCCTGCGCCTGACCTGGGTCGGGGCCAGCGAAGGCAATGAATTTGCGGCCACGGTCAATAATTTCATCAATGAAATACGGGAGCTCGGCCCGCTGGACGTGCGCGGCATGGCAGCCCTTTAAGCGGACGGGGAGGAACAATCATGGCCACCACTGTACGGATTGAAGTAGGCGAACACGGCCCGGTGCAGGCCCTGCAGGATTTTTTCAGGAAATTGCTGGCGGACGAATCCCTGTCCGGCATCATGGTCCCGGTCCATCTCTTCGGCGGCGGCATGCCCATGCCGACCCTGGTCACCGACCCGGCCCAGCTGGACCGGGCCGATCCGCTGGCTCCGGCTTTTCCCATGAGCAGCGCGAAGCTCGTCTCAAGGCTCAGCAAGGGGTCGGCAGGAGAACGCTTCGCCGTGGTCATGCGTCCCTGCGAGATCCGGGCCTTCATGGAACTGGTCAAGCTCAACCAGGGCTCCCTGGAAGAGGTCGTCCTCATCGGCATGGATTGTCCGGGGGCTTACGACAACATGCATTATCGCGATTTTCTCGGCGAACGCGAGCCCATGGCCGCCAGCGCCGATTTCCACAGGGCGCTGGCCGAGGGGAGAAAGCCCGCTTCCGCCGAGCTGGCCAGCGCCTGCCGGATCTGCGAGCATCCCGCGCCGCAAGGCACGGACATGATTGTGGGCCTTTTCGGAGGCGATATTTCATCAGGCATCCGGATCATGGCAGCCAGCCCTCGCGGCGAAGCCCTGCTCGGGGCCATGGGACTGCCGGCGCAGGACCCGGACGAAAAGCGCGAGGCAGCTGTCGCCGCCCTGGTCAGTGAACGCGAGGTCGCCCGTGACGTCATGTTCAAGAATGTGGCGGAGCGGACCTCGACCCTTGAGAAGCTGGCTCAGTACCTGGGCTCCTGCGTGAACTGCTACAACTGCCGGGTGGCCTGTCCGGTCTGTTACTGCAAGGAGTGCGTCTACAATACCGATGTCTTCGAGCACAAGCCCTGGCAGTACCTGGACTGGGCCAAGCGCAAGGGCAGCCTCAAGCTGCCTACGGACACCGTCTTCTACCATCTGACGCGCATGGCGCACATGAGCACGGCCTGCGTCGGCTGCGGCCAGTGCTCCAATGCCTGTCCAAACGGCGTGGAGGTCGTGGAGCTTTTCCGGACCGTGGCCGCCCGCACGCAGATGAGTTTCGACTATCAGCCTGGACTCAGTCTGGACCAGGCCCCGCCCCTGACGGTGTTCAGGGAGGACGAATATCAGGACACGGTTTCGCACCTGGCTTGAATCCGAGGAGGAGGCAATGAGGAAGCAATACGGCGCGTTGGTGGTGGGCGCAGGCATCGCCGGAATCCGGGCGGCCCTTGATCTGGCCGTGACCGGGCACAAGGTGGCCCTGATCGACAAACGCCCCAGTCATGGCGGCATCCTGAGTCAGCTGGATTACCAGTTTCCATCGGACCACTGCGGCATGTGCCGCATGCTTCCGCTCATGAGCCGGGATGCCTCCAGCCAGTTCTGTCTGCGCAAGGGCATGTTTCATGAAAACATAGATCTCATGCTCTCCACGGAGCTTGCGTCCCTGGAGGGAGAGCCCGGCAAGTTCTTCGTCAGGCTGAGCCGCCGCTCCCCGTTGGTCGATCCGCACAAGTGCGTCAGCTGCGGGAAATGTTCCGAAGTCTGTCCGGTCAAGGTCCCGAGCGAATTCAATGCCGGACTGACCCAGCGTTCAACTGTCTATCTGCCCGTGCCCCACGCCATTCCCAACCATTATGTCCTGGACCTGGACAACTGCATCCGCTGCTGGAAATGCCACGAAGTCTGCCCGACAGGGGCCATAGATCTCAAGTTCGAAGAGCGTGCGCGGTTCGGCATCCTGATCGCGGACGAGGACGAACAGACCCGCCTTGAGGTGCGGGAGAGCCTCGAACATCTGAAGTTTCCGGTCTTCGAGGCGGCTGGCGGCCAGGCGGCCCTGGATCTGCTCGAGTCCGGAGCGCCGATCAATTTCATGCTCGTGGGTCTCAACCTTCAGGGCGTGGACGCCCAGCGCGTCATGGCCCGTTCCCAGGAGCTCAGCCCCGGCATGCCCGTGGCCGTCCTTGCCGATGCCGGACAGGAAAAGGCGGGAGCCGAGATGGTGCGGCGCGGGGCGCGGGATCTCTTCATGAAGCCGCTCTCGTCCAAGAAGTTCGTGCCATGGCTGGACAAGCACTACATGCGCATCATGTCCGACACCTCCGTGGAATTGCAGGTCAGCGCAGTGATCCTGGCCGGAGGCTTCGACTGCTACAATCCCGAAATGGACCCGAATGGCGGGCGCGATATCTGGGGATACGGCCATCCGGCCGTGCTCACCGCCGTGGAGTTCGAGCGCCTGCTGAGCGGCACCGGACCCACGGGCGGCAAGTTGACGCGGCCGGGCGACGGCAAGCCGGTGCAAAAGATCGCCTGGATTCAGTGCGTGGGCTCGCGCGATGTGGGCAAGAACGCCGACTACTGCTCCTCGGTCTGCTGCATGTTCTCCATGAAGGAGGCCATGCTGGCCAAGAAGGTCACCAATGGGGAGGTTGATGCCACCATTTTTTACATGGACATGCGCACCTTCGGCAAAGGCTGGGACGATTACCGTCTGCGGGCAGTGGAGCAGGGCGTGCATTTCGTGCGCAACCGGCCGCACTCCGTACTGCCTGCCGCCGAGGGCGGCGGGGTGGTGCTTGAATCGTTGAACGACGACGGCACGCGCAGTTCGCAGGAGTTCGACATGGTCGTCCTGGCCGTGGGCGCGAGGCCCCCGAAGGGCATGGACAAGTTTGCCGCCACGGTGGGCATCGAGACCAACGATTGGGGCTTTTGCAAGACCCAGCCCTACGCTCCGGAGCGGACCAGCCGGGTCGGCGTGTTCGCAGCCGGTTCGTTTGGCGAGCCGCGGGACATCTCCGAGTCCGTCATGCAGGCAGGAGCGGCATCCGAAGCCGCCGCGCGCATGATCAAGATCTACGACGTCCTGGGGCCGACTCCCGCGCCGCCCGAACCCGAATATCCCGATGTTTCCCGTGAGCCGGTCCGCACCCTGGTGGCCATGTGCACCTCCTGCCCGACCCTGGGCAAGGCGGTGAACCTGGACGAGCTGGCCCGCACCGTGGGCCGGGTCCATTCGGTCGGCACCGTGCTGCCCGTGTTCCAGGCCTGTACCGAAGCCGGCTGGAAACAGATCCTTGAGACAGTCAGGCAGAAGAAGCCCAACCGCATCCTCATAGGGGCCTGCATGCCCTACGCCTACATTCCGCGCTTGAAAGAGATGGCCCGCACCGTGGGGCTCAATCCGGCGCTCATGGATGTGGTCGACGTGCACACCCCGACCTTCAACGGGCGTGACGCCGTGGACGTGGCACGCGAGATATTCTCGAACATGTCCATGGCCGTGGCCAAGCTGCAGGGTGTCGATCCGGCGCCCCCGGACGTGCTCATGGACGTGTCGCGCTCGGCACTGGTGGTGGGCGGAGGTCTGGCCGGCCTGACCGCGTCCATGGCCATCGCCGACCAGGGTTTTGGTGTCTGTCTGGTGGAGGCCGAAGAGGAACTCGGCGGCATGGCCATGCGCCTGCACACCCAGCTCGATGGCACGGACCCGCGCAAATACATGGAGGATCTCGTCGCCCAGGTGGAAAAGCATCCGCGCATCAAAGTCTTCAAGGATGCGCGCGTGGTCCTGTCCCGGGGCAGCGCCGGGCGCTTCCGCTCCGCCATAAGCGGCGACAGCGGCATCTTCCCGCTGGAACACGGCGTGACCATTCTGGCCACCGGCGGGCATGAGGCCAAGATCTACGAGAGCGGATTCTGCGTGCACAGGACCGTCATGACCCATTTCGGCCTTGAGGAGAAACTGGCCACGGGCGCGCTCGACGTGGGCAGCCTTGGCGCGGTGGCCATGATCCAGTGCTGGCGGTCCCGCAAGGAAGGCGAGCGCAACTACTGCAGCCGCATCTGCTGCCCGGAGATGCTCAAGAACGTGCTGACCATGAAGGAGCGCAATCCTGACCTGCCCATCTACGTCTTTTACCGCGACATCATGGCCCAGGGCTTTCTTGAGACCTATTACACCCAGGCCCGCAAGGCAGGCGTGATCTTCATCCGCTACGATCTCGACCATCCGCCCAAGGTGTCCTTTGTCGAGGGCAAGCCCGTTATCACCGCCCTGGACCCGATTCTCGGCAATGAAATAAAGGTGCATGCGGACATACTGTCCCTGTCGAGCGGGGTTGAACCAACCGATGTGGATGATCTGGTGGAGATCTTCGGGGTCAAGACCGACCGCAACGGATTCTTCCAGGAGGCCGACAGCAAGTGGCGGCCCGTGGATTTCCTGAAGCAGGGAGTCTACATGTGCGGGCTGGCCCATTCGCCCCGACGCATGGCCGAGACCGTGGCTTCGGCCAAGGCGGCGGCCCAGCAGTCACTACGCATCCTCTCAGCGGGCAAGGTGGCCCGGGAGACCCTGGTGGCAACGGTGCGGCCGTCCCTGTGCTCTCTCTGCCAGGCTTGCGTGGCGGCCTGCCCCTACGGGGCGCGCACCGTGGATCTGGAGAACGAGCTCATCCTGGTCGACGAGATGCTCTGTCAGGGCTGCGGAGCTTGCGCGGCGGTCTGTCCCAACAGCGCGACGGTGATCAAGGGCTTTCATGACGGACCGATGATGGCGGTCATTGACGCCGCCCTGGAACAATTGGCCTAGGGCCGAGGGAAGGTGAAACATGAACCAGACGCAAGCACAGGCGTGGATCCCGGATCCCGTGACCCGGGAGATTCTCGAAGAACTGCGCGGCGAGATCGGAGCCTGCATGCAGTGCGGAACATGCACCGCGTCATGCCCCAACGGCTTCGCCATGGACGTAACGCCTCGGCAGATGTGGCGCATGGTGCAGTTCGGCATGCTGGACCGGATTCTTGAGAGCAGAACGTTCTGGATGTGCTCTTCCTGCTACATGTGCACCCTGCGTTGTCCGCGCGGACTGAAGCTCACGCGGGCAATGGGCGCGCTGAAGCGGCTGGCCCGGGAGCGGGGGACGTGGAAAATCCGGAAAAACAGCGCATTCTACGACGCGTTCATGGAAAACGTGGAGAAGTACGGGCGCGTGCAGGAGACGAGTCTCATGCCCGGATATTTTCTGAAAAGCCGTGATCCGCTGCTGCCGCTGCACTACCTGCCTCTGGGCGTGCGCATGATGCGGGCCGGCAAGCTGCATGTGCCAAGCACGGCCCAGAAAGGGCGGCTCAGGGATCTCTTCGCCAAGGTGCGCGAGATGGAGGAGGAAGCATGAAATACGCCTACTATCCAGGCTGCTCGCTGCAGGAAAGCGCCCAGGAGTTCGATGTGTCCGTGCGGGCCGTCATGGCCGCGCTCGGGGTGGAGCTCATCGACATACCGGACTGGACCTGTTGCGGGGCCAGCGCGGCCGAACCGGTCAGCGCACTCATGAACTACGCTCTTCCGGCCCGCAATCTCGCCCTGGCCGAAAAGGAGCTGCCCGGCCTCGACGTGCTCGCCCCGTGCAGCGCCTGCTATCTCAATCTTCTGAAGGTCAACCGCGAGGTCGTCGGCAACAAGGGCCTGCATGCGCGGGTCAACGAGGCTCTCGGAGCGTCCGGTTTGAATTACCGGGGCACCGTCGGGGTTCGGCACATTCTGGACGTACTGACCAACGACATAGGGCTCGATGCTGTAAAAGAGAAGGTCGTCACCGACATGGGGGGCATGCGTGTGGCTCCGTATTACGGCTGCCAGATTCTGCGCCCCTACGAGGTCTTCGATGATCCGCGGCATCCCGTGAGCATGGACAACGTGCTCTCGGTTCTTGGTGTCAGGCCGCTGCCATGGGACATGGGCAATAGATGCTGCGGCGCTTCCCTCATGGTCACGCATCCGGAGGTGGCCATGCACTCCGTGGCCGCCATCCTGGAGGCCGCCGAAGGTTCCGACGCCGTGGCCACGGTCTGTCCGCTCTGCCAGATGAACCTGGAAGCGTACCAGCACGACTCGGCGGCCGGGGGGCACCAGGTGCCGGTACTGTACCTGACACAGCTCATGGGCCTGGCGCTTGGGCTGGAAGAGGCATCCGTGCTGCTGGACAAGAACATGAGCATGGACGGGAGCATGCGCGCCGGGATCAGATCCCGGGCCTGGCGGCACGAAGCGCCAGGCGAAGGCGACGAGACGGTGGCCCGCGAAGCCTGATTACAAAACAAAGGGGGTAGTTATGTTCAAGGACATCATCGTAGGCGTGACGCCCAGCGGCGTGGATGCATGCGCAGTTGAATCCGCAGTGGGTTTTGCCAAGAAGTTCGAATCCAACCTCTATCTGGTCCACGTGGCCGGCATGGAGCAGGGCTGGGGTTCCATCGAGACCCTGGAGGCCTCTGGCGAGACGGATCGGCTGGAAGCCCGCATCCGTGAGATGTACGCCAACTTGCTGGCGGATCTGCCGAACGCCAAGGTGCAGGTCGTGGCCGGAATCCCGCATAATGAGCTCCTGCGCCTGGCGCGCAAGAAGGACACGGACCTGGTGGTCATGGGGCCGCATACCAGGGAATACGAGGAAAAGCGGGCCCAGATGTGGGGCATGGCCGGCAGCACCCTGGAGCGGGTCAGCCAGAAGGCGCGCTGCCCGGTCATGATCGTGCACCGCGCCGTGGAGTGCAAGGACCCGGCTTTTGCCAATATCCTGGTAGCCACGGATTTCTCCGATCAGTCCGAGTGCGCCGTCAGCTACGGCGGCCAGATGGTGCGGCAGTACAAGGCCAAGCTCACGCTCATGAATGTCAGCGAAACTTCCACGGATTCGCCGCAGGGCCGAGCCGATATCGAAGCCAGGCTTGAGGCCGAATACGGCGACCGCCTCCAGGGCATCGACAACTGCGTCTACGCGGGGTGCTTTGGCCGGCCTGCCATGGAAATCCTGAACATGGGCACGCAGATCGGCGCGGACCTGATCATCATGGCCCATCACTCCAAGGCCGACGATCCGGAAGAGGCTTTCCTCGGCTCTACGGTGGTTCAGGTCTCGGTCAATGCGCCCTGTCCGACCATGAGCGTCAACCGTCACTTCGATCTGCGCTGCGGGCTGATGTACGATCAGACCGGGCAGGTCGTTGAAGTCGCGGCCACGGTGTAGCTGTTCGCGGGCGCGGGGATGGCCGGATATGACCGGCTCTCGTCACGTCCGCCTTGGCCGCTTGGGAAACCATTCATTTCGGGGGATACCGGGATGCTGAACGGAAAGATAATCGAGCTTGGTCGCGGGAAAAGTTCCTTCATGGAAACAGTCCGGAAAATCCTGCCCGAAGGGGGAAACCTGAACATGTGTCTGACCTGCGGGGCATGTTCATCCGGATGCCCGGCTTCCGGCCTGGAAGGCATGGACCCGCGTAAATTCTTGCGCATGGCGGCGCTCGGCATGGATGAGGAGATTCTGTCCACGCCGTGGGTGTGGATGTGCACCATGTGCCAGCGCTGCATTTACGCCTGCCCCATGAAGATCGACATTCCCCGCCTGGTCTACGAGGCAAGGGCTGCTTGGCCCAGGGACTCCCGTCCCAAAGGCATCATGGGTTCCTGCGACATGGCGCTCAAAAACGGAAGCGGTAGCGCCATGGGCACCGTCCCGGATGATTTCGCCTTTGTGGTCGATGACATCCTGACGGAATGCCGGGAGGCGCAGCCCGAATTCGCGGACATGGAGGCCCCCATCGACAAGAAAGGCGCGGAATTCTTCCTCAATCAGAATTCCCGCGAGCCAGTGACGGAGCCCGACGAACTCCTGCCCCTGTGGAAGATCCTGCATCTGGTCGGTGCCGACTGGACCTACGGATCGAAGGGCTGGGCCGGTGAGAACTACTGCATGTTTCTGGCGGACAACCAGAGCTGGGAGCGCCTGACGCGGCAGTCGGCGGACAAGGCCGGCGAGCTTGGGTGCAAGGTCTTTCTCAACACGGAGTGAGGGCACGTCACATATTCAGTCCGGGCCGGACTGGAAAAATTTGGTATCGAGCATCGTTTCGAAGTCAAAAACATCTATGAATATTATGCGAAATGGATTCGCGAGGGAAAGCTCAAAGTCAACTCCGACTGGAACAGGGACCTGGGGATCACATTCACCGTCCAGGATCCGTGTCAGATCGTGAGAAAAAGTTACGGTGACGCCATCGCCGACGACCTGCGTTTTGTCGTGAAATCAATCGTCGGCGAGGCGAACTTCATCGACATGCAGCCGAACCGCTCCAACAATTACTGCTGCGGCGGAGGCGGAGGTTTCCTGCAGTCGGGCTTCAAGGATCAGCGTCTGGCCTACGGGCAGACCAAGGACGGGCAGATAAAGGCCACGAAAGCGGATTACTGCATCGCCGCCTGCCACAACTGCCATGCCCAGATTCATGAACTGAGCGAACATTACGAAGGGCATTACGGCGTGGTGCACCTGTGGACCCTGATCTGTCTTTCTCTTGGCATCCTTGGGCCGAACGAGCGGACGTATCTGGGTGGTGATCTGAAGGATATCAACGTTTTTCATCCTGAAATTGAAGTCTAGGACGAGATTTTTCTTGATGTAATTTCAGGTCTCTGGATGACGTATCAAGATAGAAAAAGGCCGAAACTTGGGGTTCAAGTTTCGGCCTTTGAGATTTTTGGGACCGGAATTGCCGGCAGAACCCTTCCTTGCCTTGGGCAGAATTTTGTCCATTCTTTCAGGACTGGATGACCGTGGGCATGCGGATGCCGAATTTGCGCATGCGGTTGAGCACCGTGACGCGGTTGATGCCAAGTATTCTGGCCGCCTCGGACTTGTTGCCGCCGGCCTGCTGCAGGGCCTGGATGAGTTGTTGCTTCTGCGGCTCCTGGCTGGAGCCGGTCGGTTTCGGCTCTTCCACTGCGGGAGTGGGAGCCGCGATGTTGTGCGGCAGGTGCTCGGGTTCGATGTGGCCGCGGTCCGCCAGCACAAAGGCGTACTCCAGGGCACTTTTGAGTTCGCGTATGTTGCCCGGCCAGGAATAATCCATGAAGAGGTGCAGGGTCTGGGGGCTTAAGCCTTTGATGTCCTTGTCGCTCTTCATGCGCAGTCGGTGGATGAAGTAATCGGCCAGAAGTGGGATGTCTTCCTTGCGTTCGCGCAGGGACGGCAGGTTCACGGGGATGACGTTGATGCGGTAAAAGAGGTCTTCGCGGAACTGGCCATGGGAGATAAGTTCCGGGAGAACCTTGTTGGTGGCGGTGATGATGCGCACGTCCACGGACAGCTGCCGGTTGTCTCCGACCCGCTCGAAGGTCTTGGTCTCCAGCACGCGCAGGAGCTTGACCTGGACCGGCATGGGCAGGTCGCCGATTTCGTCCAGAAAGATATCGCCTCCATGGGCGGCCTCGAAGCGGCCCTGCCGATGCCTGATTGCCCCGGTGAACGCTCCCTTGACGTGCCCGAAGAGTTCGCTCTCAAGGAGCGCCTCGTTCAGGGCGGCGCAGTTGAACTGCACATACGGCTGGTCGCTTCTGGGTCCCAGATCGTGAATGGCGCGGGCCACCAGCTCCTTGCCCGTGCCGGATTCGCCGCAGATGAACACAGGCGCGTCGCTCTGGGCGGCTTTTTCGATCAGGTGAAAAACCCTGCGCATCTGCGGGGAATGTCCGACCATGCCGTGAAACACGGTCTCTTCGTCAAGCATGCGCGAGAGCTGCAGCAGTTCGTTTTCCTTGCGGTCGAGCTCCGAGAGGTCGGTCATGGTTTCCACGGCACCGACCGCACTGCCGTCTTCGGCGCGCAGAATGGAGGCGGTTTTGAGAATGGGCACGTAGATTCCGTCCTTGCGCATGATGCTGCACTTGCGGCGCACAAAGATGCCCTGTTCGAAAAGCTTGCACCAGGCCTCGCGGGCTTCGGAGCGGACCCGGCGGCAGGCGTCGCACTTGAAGAGGGAGCAGTTGGCGCCGATGAGCTCTTCCCGGCTGTATCCGGTGATCTCCTCCAGGGCCCGGTTGACCATCCTGATGGAGCCGTCCGGGTCCACCAGCAGAAGTCCTTCCTGCATGATATCTACGATTTCGTGCCAGTGGGCCTCCAGCGGAGGCGTTGAGGGCAGGCCGGTTTGAGGCTTTTGGTTCGGATTGGTCTGGAAGAGGGGTTTCATGAGCCTCCTGGGGATGTGCAAGCGCGGATCGGATGCCGTATGCTGTGGCGAGTTAGATGTTTAAAACATTTATACAATTGATATGTGATTAATCACTTGTCAATACCAATTGCTGACGCCCTGTTTCTTTCTATTTGCTTTTTTCCAATGAATTCAGGGAAGAATTTGATTTCGGCGATTCCTGCTCTTTTGGTATGTCTTCTGCTTTGTACTGCTCGGGCACACAGGAGACAACCATCCCTGATAATAATCAAGAGGAGTACATCATGAAGAAGCAGACTTTCGTGGGCATCGCCGCCGCCCTGATTTTGGTATCCTATGTAGGTATTTCCGTAGCCAGCGAAGTGGGCAACGCGCGCAAGGGCCGTTTTTTGTTCCGCCAGAACTGCCGTCCGTGTCACATGGAAAATCCCGTAGGGGCCAAGCCCGCCCACTACCTCGGGCCCGATGCCAAGACCCAGGCCGAGTGGAAGGCCGTGTTCGAGAACTACGCCGACCTGCCCTGCAAGGACGAGTGGTCCAAGATTTCCGATGAGGATCGTCAGGACATCTTCAGCTATGTCCACGGCGGTGCCAAGGATTCCCCGACCCCGGCCAAGTGCGGCTGATCGCACGGCTTTAGATCCGGCTACGAAGCCTTAACATGTATGCAGGAGCAGGAATATTGAAACCCGCCACCGACAGCTCGAAAAGGGAACACGGGATGAAAATCCAAGCGAAAACACTCTCCAGACGCGGATTTCTGCAGGCGTCGGCGGCGGTCGCGGCCACCGCCGCCGGCGTCCCGGCGCTGAAGGGCCACCTGTCCACGGCCCATGCCGCCGGAGCGGCGCCCCAGGCCCCGGTCACTTCGCACTATACGGTCTGCGACATGTGCTTCAACCGCTGCGGCATGATCGCGCGGGTGCAGAATGGCCGGGTGGTCAAGCTTGACCCCAACCCCAAATTCCTCAAATCCAGGGGCATGATCTGCGCGCGTGGCAATGCGGCCGTGGATCATCTCTATGACCCCAACCGTCTGAAAACCCCGCTCCTGCGCAAGGGCGCCCGCGGGGAGGGCAAATGGCAGCAGCTGACCTGGGAACAGGCCCTCGACCATGCCGCGGAGCAGTTCACGCGCATAGCGGAGAAATACACCCGCTGCGGGGTCATGTTTTCTCCGGGCTCGGACATGCAGTCTCAGTTCCTGATCCGCTTCGCCGAAGTCTTCGGCTCTTACAACGTGACCTCGCACGAGACGCTGTGTCTGCTGAGCAAGAACCGGGCGTACCTCGACACCTTCGGGGAGACCCCGTTCGCCGACGTGCTCTATTCCAAGTATATCATCATCTCCGGAGCCAACCCCCTGGAGGCGATCATCACCCCGGACACCATCGACCTCATGGAAGCCCGCAAGAACGGCTGCAAGATCGTGGTTCTGGACCCGCGCTACACCAAGACCGCGGCCCTGGCCGACGAATGGTACGCCATCCGCCCCGGCACGGACATGGCCTTTTTTCTGGCCCTGACCAATGTAATCATCGAAGAGCGGCTCTACGACCCGGACTTTGCCGAGAAAATGCTCTTCGGGCTTGAAGAGTACGCGGCCCACGTGCGGCAGTACACACCGGAGTGGGCCGCCGAAGAATGCAAAATTCCGGCGGAAGACATCCGCCGCATCGCCCGCGAAATCGCGGCGGCGGCCCCGGCGGCCATGATCTATCCCGGCCGGCGCAGTTCGGACTACGAGGATTCCACGCAGATCCGCCGCTCCATGGCCATTGCCAACGCCCTGCTGTCCAACTGGGACCGGCCCGGCGGCATTCTTGCGTCGAGGGAAGTGGGCGTGCGCGCCCCGTACTTCGACGTGCCCTGGTACGACGACAACCCCGAGGACCGCATCGATCACGGCATGGCTCCGGGCCTCATCCACCACGAGGGATCCTTCAAGCTCATGCGCGACGCCATCATCAAGGAGGAGCCCTATCCCATCCGCGGATGGTTCACCTTCAAGACCAACTTCATGCAGACCGCGGCCAACCGCAACAAAACCCTGGAGATGCTGAGGCACCTGGATTTTGTGGTCAACGCGGACATCGTCATGAGCGACACGGCCTGGTACTCGGATCTGGTCCTGCCTTCGCCAAGCTTCCTCGAGCGCAACGACCCCGTCTCCGCCCTGCAGGGTTCCTCGGCCTGCGCCTGCGCCGTGTGGCGTGACGCCGTGGTCCCGGCCATGCACGAAAGCCGGGACATGCTCTGGATCTGCACGGAGCTGTCCAAACGTCTGGGATTTCCGGAGAGCTTCGACTTCACCCTGGACGAGTACCGCAAATCGCAGCTGGAGAGCATCCCTGAAGCCTTCGAAGCCATCAAGGCCGACGGCGTGTACTACAACCCGAGCAAGGTCTACGGCATCTACTTCGACTCGCCGCTAAAAACCCAGGCGAAGAAGATCGAACTCTTCAACCAACGCTACGCTCACGAAGGGCTCGACCCCATGCCCGTGTACAAGGCTCCGCGCCGTAAGGAGGGCACCTTCAGGCTGGTGGTGGGGCGCACGGCTTTTTTCACTCACAGCAACACCAACAACGCTCTGCTCATCGAATTCAAGGACGAAAACACCCTGTGGATGCATCCGCGATCAGCAGCCAGACAGGGTCTGAAGGACGGGGAGATGGTCGAAGTGGCAAGCGGGGCCGGAAAAGTTGCGCTTGCGCTCAGGCTCTTTGAGGGCATGGAGGAGGAGACCGTGTACATGGCCACGGGTTTTGGAGCCCTGTCTCCAAGGCTGCCCCTGGTGTACAACAGGGGGGCGAGCATCGCTGAGGTGCTCGAAGATCACTCGGACTTCATTTCCGGAAACATGGCCATGCATGAAACCCTGGTCACCGTGACGAGGAGGGTGGGCTGATGAAGAAATACGCCATGGTCATCGATTCCTCGGTGTGCATCGACTGCAAGGCCTGCATGGCCTCGTGCAAGGTGCAGAACAACGTGCCCCACGGATACTGGCGCAACTGGATCAAGCACACCATTCCCGACTTTTCCAAGGGTTCCCTGACCCGGACCCATTTCCAGCCGGGGGGGTGCATGCAGTGCGACAACCCGACCTGCGTGCAGGCCTGCCCCAGCGGCGCGACCTACAAGGACCCCCGGAACGGGATCGTGCAGGTCAACGAGGCCCTGTGCATCGGCTGCGGCAACTGCATCAAGGCCTGCCCCTATGGCGCCCGTTTTCGTCATCCGGACACGCGGGTGCCGGACAAGTGCGACTTCTGCTTCAGTTCCGGCAGGCTTGAGCGCGGCCTGCTTCCCGCCTGCGTGGATACCTGCCCGACCAAGGCCCGGGTCTTCGGGGACTTGAACGACCCGGACAGCGACGCTTCCCGCCTGCTGCGCGAGAAGCCTTCCGTGCGGGTGCTGGCCAGGGGGGGCATCGATACCAAACCCAACATGTACTACGTGGCAGCCACCGCTCCCACGGACTGGGCGGGCGAGGTGGAGTTCCCCGGTGCGTTCACGACCATGGCCACCCTGGTCAACCCGGTGGTCAAGGTGGCGGTGGGCCTCAGCGCCCTGGGTGTCGCGGTCATGTGGGCCAAGCAGATCTTTTCTCCAGACAGGGAGGAGAACGAACATGAATCGTCAGCCCCAGGGAAGGATTGAGGTGCCCCATGAGTGAAAAAATGATCCACAGACATACCCGGCTCTCCATCTTCATGCACTGGTTCAACGCTTTTAGCTGGTTCGCCCTTTTGCTGACGGGCCTTGGGCTGATCAAGAACGAAGAGCTGAACCCCGTGGGCGCGTGGCTTCCGGACCTGATGCGCGCCCTGTTCGGAGGCGGGGAAAACCTGCTCCTGATGCATCAGTACCTCGGCCTGATCTGGGCCGGGGCGTTTCTGGCCTACATCCTTCTCAGGCCTCGCGAAACCTGGGCCTTCCTCAAGGAGGTCTTCGCCGTGTCTCCGGCCAGCGACATCTGGCTGCTCAAGATGACCCTGAAGATGGCCCTGGGCCGCAAGGGGCTTGAGCGCTTCGGGCTGACCCCGGACCTGCCGCCCCAAGGCTTTTACAACTTCGGGCAGAAGCTCTTCGCTCAGGCCTCGGTGGTGGGCGGGGCGGTAATCGTGGCTACGGGCCTGGTCATGTTCTTTTCAACCATATCCATGGACAACCCCGCCCCGGCGGCCTGGTCCCGCGTGATCCACTACCTGACGGTGGGCCTGGTTTTCGCGGGTCTGCTGGTGCACATTTTCATGGCTGCCATCTCGCGGGAGGAGCGCCCGGCATTCATGTCCATGTTCACCGGCAATGTGTCCGAACACTACGCGCGGCATCATCACTCGCTGTGGTACGCGCAAGTGGCCGCAGAAAAGGAAAAAGACGGCTAGTCGCGGGTTATCACGAGGCGCGGCGGCTGTTCGACCGAAAATTCAACGTTTAATGCAACCAATCAGATGAGGAGCAAGGCAATGCGCAGACAATCATCCCTTCTTCATGTTCTTGTGGTGGCGCTCCTTCTGGGGCTGCTCGCCGGCTGTTCCGGCGCGCGCGGGCACAAGGGCGCGGCTGTCCAGTTCGATCCGGCCAAGGTGCCCACGCCCTACCACACCCTGGTGGATATCGAGTTCGTCAAACCCCTGGTCTTTGAGGCCATGATGAACCAGAACCCGTCGACGGGGGCCATGATCATCGACGCCAGACCCAAACAGCCCCGCTATGACAAGGGCCACATCCCGACGGCCGTGAGCCTGCCAGGCAGCCAGTTCGACAAGATGGCCGCCGAGGTCCTGCCCGCGGACAAGGACGCCCTGCTGGTCTTCTACTGCGGCGGGCTGGCCTGCCCCTTGAGCCACCAGTCGGCCTGGAAGGCCGAGGCCCTGGGCTACACCAACGTCAAGGTCTATGCCGCCGGCGATCCGGAGTGGGCATCCCTGGGGTACACGGTGTGGACGGCGCGCGATGTGCGTACGCCCCTTCCGGTGCTCAATCCGGCCAAGGTGACCAAGCCGTTTCATCGGTTGTTGACCCTCGACCAGCTCAAGCCATACGTGGCCAACGCCATGCTTTCGGCTACGCCCGTAGAGGATGTGATGATCATCGACGCCCGGCCCAAGCAGCCTCGCTATGACAAGGGGCACATCCCCACGGCCGTGAGCCTGCCAGACAGCCAGTTCGACAAGATGGCCGCCGAGGTCCTGCCTGCCGACAAGAGCGCAAAGCTGATCTTCTATTGCGGCGGAGTGGAATGCCCTTTGAGCCATCAGTCGGCCTGGAAGGCGGAGGCCCTGGGCTACACCAACGTGGCCGTGTATCCGGCGGGCGATCCTGAATGGGTCGCCAAGGGCCTCAAGGTCTGGACCGCTGAGGGGGCTTCCCAGGAGGCCGCGTCCGCCCCGGCCCCGGCCAAGGCCGCTGCTCCGGCCGGAGCATTGAAGGCCGGTGCGGGCGAAGGGACCATTGACAACGGTGTATTCACCGACCTGGCCAGAAACAACGTGGACAGCATCCGGCTCATCGACGTGCGCGCCCCTGCGGAGTTCGCCATCGCGCACATCCCCGGCGCCGAAAACATGACCGTGGACATGCTCGAGAAGAAGATAGACGGGTTCACGGCGGAAAAGCCCATCGTCTTCATCTGTACCACCGGCGCGCGCAGCGGAGAGGCGTTCTACATGTTCCAGGCCATGCGCCCCGACCTGAAGGACGTCTACTACGTTGACGCCAACGTCAGTTACGCCCCAGACGGGTCTTTCGAGATCAAGAAGTAGCAGGGCGGGGTCTCTATTCGCAATGCGTCAACCGTGGCCGCCTTCGTCATGCACTGGCGAAGGCGGCCTTTAAAGTCTGCAAGAAGGGGGGATGCCGTGAGGATCATGCGTCTGCTGCGACGAACTCTGTGCCTGTCCGTGCTGACGGCGCTGTGCTGCGTCTCGACAGGGCTGGCCGATCAGGAAGCCGGCTCCCCGCTTTATGAGCAGGCCGCGCGTGCGGCCGAACGCGACGGCTACAGGCTGCTCACCACCGCCGGGTTGCGCGAGATGCTGCTCGTCGAACCAGGTGTGCTGCTGGTCGACGTGCGCTTTGCCTACGAGTACGCGGCCGGGCATATGTCCGGCGCGGTCAGTCTGCCCGTTGACCTTGCAGATTGGGGCGACCTGCCTTCTGCCCGGCGGCAGGCCTTTGTGGATGTTCTGGGCGCGGACAAGGACAGGATCATCGTGGTCTATTGCCGGGGATTCCGCTGACTACTCAGCGAGATTGCCGCTGCCTGGGCCGTGCGTCTGGGATACACAAATGTTTTTCGCTATCCGGCCGGGTATCAGGCCTGGCAGGGACAGACTCCCTGAAAAGGGTCAATATGGGCGCAATCTTTTATGCGGTTTGTCAGGAACCGGCGGACATTGTCTTTTCGATAGCCTGAATCAGGGCGTCCCTGCTTACCGGCTTGGCCAGATAGTCGGTCATGCCGGCCTGAAGAAAGGTCTCCCTGTCTCCGGCCATGGCATAGGCAGTCATGGCGATGATGGGGATTGCGGCCTTGTCGCCGAGTTCCCTTGACTTGCGGATGATTCTGGTCGCCTCGACGCCGTCCAGGACAGGCATCTGGATGTCCATGAAGATCAGGTCGAAATCCTGCCGGGCCGGTGCGTCCAGGGCTTCCTGACCATTCATGACCGCAGTCACCGTGTGCCCGAGTTTTTGCAGCATCTTGAGGCTGGTCAGCAGATTGCCCTCGTCATCCTCGGCCAGATTGCCTCCGAGTAGCAGGGGCTGACCTGCCCGACAGGGATCTGCGGTACACTCCGACCGGGGAGTGATCAAAGCGGTCGCGGTATCACGCTTCGCTCGTCTCCAAGGCGGCCATGGCTTGGGCGAGCCTTTTTTCCAGGTCGTCGTTGGTGGCTTGCGTCATGCGGTTGTTGCTTCGTGCATAGGGTCGGGTCAGACAAGGGCAAGTCTGTTTCGTGCCGCCAACATGGTTTAAGCATGCCTGCACGGGACCATGCGTCATGCATGGCCGCTTTTGCGTCTCAAAACAGTAGCGGGCTTTAATTCAAGGCTGTCGCCCCGGCAGGATTGCCGACCAGCGCGGTTCGATGGAGATCAGGGTCTGGCTTGGGACCAGATCATGCCGCCGAGCATCAGCGCGCAGCCGATAAGGGCCTGGGTGGTGAGGATTTCGCCCAGCAGCATCCAGCCGGCCACGGCCGCAAAGACCGCTTCGAGGCTCAGGATGATGGCTGCCGGAGCCGGGCGGGCGTCGCGCTGGGCCACAACCTGCAGGGTGTAGGCCACGCCGACACTCATGAGCCCGCCGTAAAGAATGGGGATGATGCCGGCCCACAGGCCGACCAGAGTGATTTCTTCAAAGGCCGCGGCTCCGGCCAGGCTGATCAGGCTGCAGAAAGCGAACTGGATTGCAGCCAGCTTGATGGCGTCCACGGCTGCAAGCCCGCCGGTCAGGTTGCCGATGAGGAGTACATGCACGCCCCAGAAAAATGCCGACATGAGGACCAGCGCGTCTCCCTTGTCCATGGTCATGCTCTCGGTCACGCTCAGCATGTACATGCCGGCGATGGCAAGGCCCGCTCCGGCCCAGGTCCCAATGCCATAGCGGTGACCGAGGAAGATGCCGATCAGCGGCACAAAAACCACGTACAACCCGGTGATGAAGCCGGCCTTGCCCGCCGTTGTGTAACACAGACCGAACTGTTGCAGCCACGCACCCAGAAACAGGGCTCCTCCCATGAGCACGCCGCCCCTGATCAGGACGGACATCGGCGGGGCGACGGTGGTGCGCCTTCTGTCCATGTTCGCGATGAGGGGCAAGAGGGCCAGGGCCCCCAGTGCGAAGCGGACGCCGTTGAAGGTCAGAGGACCCATGTGGTCCATGCCCATGCGTTGCGCCACAAAGGCCGCGCCCCAGATAAGGGCGGTCAGCAGGAGGAAGAGATTGGCGCGTATGGCTCTGGAGTTCATGGGATTCCTTGTACGGCAGGCTGTGGTGTCTCTCGGGCTGGATGGAGGCTGTACCGGGCCCGGGGAGGCTCCGTCAAGGCACGTGTGGCGGGGTGGGTGGGATGGTGTGGATTCTACATGGAGTGACATGGACCTTGTAAGCACTAACACGGACTAACACAGGCGCGACCATCATTTCTTGCCCGTGTCAGCCCGTGCTCGTCCGTGTCAGTCCACGTCAGTCCATCTTCAGCGCACTCTTATCGCCTGATCATTTCTTTTTCCACGCTCCATCGGGGCTCTGGATCCATGTCCCCGGGGCTTCCTTTTCCGCAATCTGCGCGGCGCGGGTCTTTCCCACCAGGGCGGGAGAGGCGTTCTGGCGGGCGGCGATGGCCTTGTAGACTTCCTGGCGATCGGCGTTTTCGGCGTTGATCACATCGGCCTTGGGTTTCTTTCCGGAGCGGAATTCCAGAAATCCCTGGTTGTTTTCACCCACGAGGCCCTGGGCTTTGAGTTCGTTGATGACCGGCAGACGGGAAAGCATCCTTTCCTTGATACCCTGGGCGAAGCCGGCCTGCACGCAAAACGTGACGCAAAGAAGGGCCAGAAGGATCGGTATGAGGTGTTTCATTTTAAGCATATGGGGCTCCGTCAGTTGCTTGGGTTCAGTTTCTGGTCGGCCTTGTCGATGTCGGAGAAGAAATCTTCGAGATCTTTTTGGACCCGCACGTTGACATCAATGGTGATGTGGATGGGTTTGACCTCCACCGGTGCCATCTGTACCTCGTGGCGGGTGCTGCAGGCGCTTTGCAGGAGCAGCATCGCACCCAGGGCCATCAGGGGAATTCGCACGTTAACCTCCGTTTTTCATCAGTTCCAAGAGCTGTCTGTATTGCAAAAGTTGATCCAGGGGCAGACGGAAATTCACGTCCAAGCGGATACCCTGGAAGACTGAACCCGGTGAAGAGGCATCGACACGGGCAAAGCCGCCGATGTCGCGGTTGTAGCTGAACGGCATGGGCTTTTCGGGTTTGCCGTCAAGTTCGAGGGAGACGACAAGCTCCCTTTCCTCGGTGTTGATGCGGATTCTGGCCCAGTCGTAGGTGAAGTCTTTCAAGGCCTCCGCAGCCAGGTCCAGCTGCCCGTATTGGGGCGTCCCCGGGGGAACCCCGGCCGTCAGGATCTCTGCACCCTGGACGCGCAGTACCCCTTTTTCCCCCGGAGTGGAATACAAAAAGCCGTTGTCGAAGGTCAGGTTCCCATCCGCCCAGCGCACCGGGATGCGGCCGTTGGCGGTGCCCCCGCCCTGGGCCTGGGTCATGCCGAACTGTTCCAGGGCCTGTGCCATTTCGACCCGGTCGCAATAGAGCTCGACGGTGTAGTCCTCAACGTTCGGGTTGATCCGGAAAGCCTGGCTGCCGATGCGTCCGCCGGCCCATTGAAAGCGGCAACCCTCGACCAGGATGCTGTGCAGGGCTTCGACCTGAAAATGGATGTCGCCTTTTTCAAGGATGATGGTGCCCAGCTGCATGCGCTCGAAATTCATGCGTCCATCCGGGTCTGAGCGCATGCTCAGCAGGTTGGAAAAGGCCAGTTCGACAGCTCCCCCGGTCAGGGTGATTTCACTCCCGGTGTGCGCCAGGGACAGCTCAGTGAGTTTCAAGTCGGTGGGGAGCGTAGGCACTCCTTTGCTCATGTCCAGACGCGCGGTCGCATTCAGGCGCGCGCTGCCGGACAGGTCCCCTAGCGCCGGGACGAGGCTCGTCAGATTGCCGGGCAGGGTGAGAGTCTGGGCGGTCTTGATTTCGATCCAGGAACTGGAAATGTTTTTTGCGTCGATGCGACCTTTCAAGGCTGCCCGAACCGCCAACGGCAGCGCAGAGAGAGTTCCGTCAAGGCTTGCGCCGTGCAAATCTTGCGCGATCTTCGATGAAATTTTTGCCAGCCCTTTCCCTTTCCATTTCAGGTCAAGGTTCACGCTGCCGGTCGCTGCCGCCGGTTCGGGCCAGGCCAGGGGCAGGCGCAGACTCATCAGTGCGACGGTATCCCCGCTGCTGGCGCGTGCGCCCAGGTTGATGACGCCGCCGAGGGAAAGACGCTCGGCCAAGGCAAAGGCGCATTGCCCGTCCATCCGGGTCGTGGTCAGGGCCATGCCGGGTTGTCTGGCTTCCAGGCGCGCCCCGGAGAGAATTATTGTTCCGTTTACGTCCGTCGCTGCTGTCGCGTTCACGGTCATTTTCAGGTCCGAGAGGGTCGCGACGGCGGCTTCACGGGCCAGACGCAATCTGCCAAGCGCCAGGGCCCCGTCCACGACGGTACCGGCCGCACCCGTGGAGGCTTCAAGGCTCAGGGTGGTCGTGCCCAGGTCCAGAATCAGCTCCGGGACCTGATTCAGCCGGACTGCAAGGGCTCCGAGCTCTGCTCCGGTACGCATGTTCCAACCCCGGTCCGTGGCCATAATCTCGAAGCTCCCGGCCAGGCGCGGCGGAGAGGTAAAAGCGATGCCCGGCAAGGCTGGCGTGGTAAGGTTCCAGGAACAGCCAAAAGACAGGTCCTCAAGGCTTGCCGTAATGTCCTCAACGACCAGCGTCAGTGGCAGGGGAGCGCCCACGGTCAGGGGCGAGAGAGAAATCCGCGGCGTATTCTGCCAGGCTAGGCTGAGCGTGGCGTTGCCATCCTGGGCCAGGGCCGTGCCGCCCAGTACGGACTGGAAGGCGTCTAGACCAAATTCCGCTTCAATGACGGGTTTTTGGTCCGGGGGCACAGATGCTTCAATCACGGCCCGCAGGGTCCCGGCGAGAGGGGGGGGGGCAAGACCCGGGACCATTGCTGCCAGGGCCGCGATGGAGGTCGGAGGCAGGACGCAGGTCAGCTGAAAATCGTTTTGCCGCAGGTTTCCTTTAAGCGTCAGGCTCACGTCCTGTCCGGCCAGCGAGGCCTCGGCGTTCAGGACTAGGGCGGCATTTTCATCGAGGCCGCCGCTCACATTGAATGGGAAAGAGTGGTCAAGGCCCTGCCCTTTGAGGCTGATGCGGCCTTCAACGAACATCTCTTCCACCCAGGGTACGAACATGGGCCCTGGGTCCGCGTTCGATGATTTCTCAAGCCGCGGAAGGCCGGGAACGTCCCATGCTTCGCCATTTTTTCGAACCTGGATTTGAAGGTCCAGAATCCTGATCCTGTCGATCCGGCCCCGCAGCAGACCGGTCAGGCTCCAGTCCACAAGCACGGCTCCGGCAGCAGGACCGGCATCGCTGGACAGGGATATTTCGCCCAGGTCAAGGCCAGTGAAGTCTGCCCTGCGGATGTCCATGCCCAGTTCGGGCGCGTGCAGGGTCTTGGCCAGTGCTGGCACGAGAAGTTCCTGGGCGATGCGGGGCAGGAAAATCCACAGCGTTGCGAGGACAAGGCAGAACAGCGAGATGACAAAAAGCAACCCGCGCAGAAAACAGGGCGGAGCCGGTCTGGCGGGCTGGATTATGGCTTGCGGGTTCGTTTTGTCCGGCACGGGGCCGTTTGCATTGGACATGCTCCTTTGTCTAGCAAAGGTCCGGGCAAAGGCAAAGAGCGCGTTTGATGTCTTTGGAGGAGGTTTTGGCGAGAAGCAAAAAAACGCCCCGCTTCATGGGAAGCGGGGCGAGTCATTTCAAAACACTTTTAACTTGATCGTTTCTTCGTACTGTTGATTTTTAAGATTCTTGAACCCTTAAAAACTTCACTTCGTAGCGTTTGGTGACGGTCTCTCCGTCTGGTTTGCCCGGGCTGATGGGTTCAAGTCCCCCGCCTCTTCAGGCCTGTTTTTCACGCTACCTTTTAGCAACCTTTCTTCCAATTTGTATGGTCCAATGGTCTTTCCTCCGTTGAGGTTAACACGAACAAGTCTTGATTACCTTATAAGCCTGCCAGCAGGCATTGTCCAGCGTCGGGATGATTTTTCATCTCTTAAATCACGGCCAGCTGCATTTTTCCCCACACCCCGATCCTGTCGTCGCATTGCGTGAAGACTCCGTCGAGGCCAAGGTGCTCCCAGCCCTGCGCCTTGGCCAGGACCTCGTCCATGGCCGCGGCGCAGGTCAGCGCGTTGGCCAGGGCTGTAGCCGCAGCATCTGCCAGGGCTGCGTCTTTTGAGCGGACCACCACAAGGTCGGCCTTTCCGAAACTAAGTGAATGCCCGATCGTGGCCGAGGACGCGCAAAAGGAGCAGGGAAATTCTCCGGCCGTCACCGGCACGCACAGGCGTACGGCCTGGTCCGGCATGTTCAGGATGCCGATGTGCCTGTCCCGGGTGGAGCAAAGATAGGTGTCTCCGCCGTTCTCGATCAAAAGGTCGGGCGAGCGATCCCGGAAATGTTCAGCCAGCAGCTGGGTCAGGGTTCCGGCCACGGCGGCCATGGGTCCGACACCGGTCAGGGTTCCTGCCCTGCACATGCGGCGGATGATTTCCGGTGATCGGGGATCTGCCTCAAGGGGTTCAAGCGAGGTCAGAAATTCGGGGTGTACGGCCGCGTAGCTCTTGATCTGTCCGCGCAGGAACCGCACATGGTCGGCCATGGGATCGCCGAGGTCTTCCTGCGCTGCAACCCACAGGTCCGTTTCCTCTATGACGAGCTGAAAGCTGACGAGGTCGTCACTCCGGGATGCCCGGTATGTGCGGAACGGAGACAGATGCGCGGAGCGGGTCATGCCTTCGGGTCCGCGCCGAATGAGGTCATGAGCGCTTCGCTTTGCTTCTTGGACATGGGTTTGCCCAGATGATAGCCTTGAGCCAGATCGCACCCGAGCTCCTGCAGGGATTCAAGCTGTTCCTGCGTTTCCACGCCCTCGGCCACGATGCGCAGGTCCAGGATTTGTCCCAGTCCGATGATGGCCTTGATGATCTCGAGGTTGTTGGGGTTTTCGAGCATGGTCTGTACGAAGGAGCGGTCGATCTTGAGGATGTCGATGGGCAGGCGCTGCAGGTAGGACAGGGACGAATACCCCGTGCCGAAATCGTCCATGGCGATCTGAAAGCCCATCTTCTGCAATCGCTCAAGCCGGGATGTGGCCTGTTCGGGATTGTCCATGACCGCTGTTTCGGTGATCTCGAGTTTGATGTGCCGCGCCTTGATGCCGGTTTCATGCAAAAGCTCCGTCAGGATGGGGATGAGCGATACCTGCAGGAGGTCTTTGGGCGAAAGGTTCAGGGACAGACTGATGTCAAGCCCGGGGAATTGCGCCTGCCATCCGGCCAGGACCCGGCAGCCACGGCGCATGACCCATTTGCCTATCTCGGTGATCAGCCCTGTCTCCTCGGCAACGGGGATGAATTCTCCCGGGGTGAGATAGCCGCGCAGCGGGTGGTTCCAGCGGATGAGCGCCTCGAACCCACGGAGTTTCTGTCCGCTCAGGGCGTAGATGGGCTGAAAAAAGAGTTCGAATTCGTTTTTGACCAAGGCCTGGCGTAGGTCGTTTTCGAGCTGCACGGTCTGCACCACCTGGTCGTACATGCTTTTGCTGAAGACCTTGAACTGGTTTTTGCCCAGCTCCTTGGAGCGGTACATGCTGATGTCGGCATCCCGCAGCAGGTCGTTGGGCGAGGTGTAGCGCGAGGTCTGCAGCACCACGCCGACGGAGGCGCTGACCAGCACATCCCGATTCTGGATTTTGAGGGGCTGACGGATGGTGTCCAGGAGACGGCGGGTGATGCCGATGGCCTCCTGGTTGCTCTGGAAGTCTTCGAGGAGCACGGCAAATTCGTCTCCGCCCATGCGGGCCACCGTGTCCATGGTGCGCAGGCACTGGGTCAGGCGCGCAGCCACTTCCTGCAACAGGTGGTCTCCGGCCTGATGGCCGAGGGTGTCGTTGACCCTCTTGAAGCTGTCCAGGTCGATCATGAGCACGGCAAAACGGTATTTGGAGTTGCGTTTCTGCCTGGTCATGGCCCGGTTCAGCCGGTCCATGAAGAGCACCCTGTTGGGCAGCCCCGTCAGATTGTCGCGCAGGGCCTGCCTGGTAAGCTGTGCTTCGTAGTTCTTGCGCTCGGAAATGTCGCTGAAGATGAAGAACGCGCCGGAGATCGTGCCGTCCAGCACGTAGGGATAACCGAGCATGGAGACGGGAATGAGCCGCCCGTCCTTGGTCCTGCGCTGCGTCTCGGTGCTCACCGAGGTTCCGCTCAGCACATTGGAGATGAAGGCATAGCTTTCGTCGAGGCTGTCCGGGCTCAGCAGCATTTCGAAGAGAGCGTGAAGGTCGCTTCTGGTGTAGCCGAAAAGGCTGGTGAAACTGGGGTTGATGTCCATGGGCGCCCCGTCCTTGCCCAGCAGCAGGATGCCCTGCGGAGAATTGTCGAAGAGCTGCTGGAAGAGGCCTTTCTGGATGGCAAGCCTGCGTTCGGCCTTTTTGCGCTTGGACACGTCGCGCATGGAGCCTTCGAGATGGCTGATGGACCCGTCGGAGCGTTTCACGGTACGCATGTTGATCGAGATCCAGGTTTTTTTCCCGCCCTTCATGAACGCGTCGAGCTCGAAGTTCTGGGCGGTGCCGAGCTGCAGTGCCTGGCTCAGCAGCAGGACCCGATCGGCAGAGGAAATGACGCGCTGCAGGAAGCCTTTGGCATCGGCCATCAGGCTGTCCATGTTGTCGTACCCGAAGATTTGGGCCATGGCCGGATTGGCGCTCAAGAGGTCGTGATCAAGGGAAATCTGGAAGATGCCTTCGGTGGCGTTTTGAAAAATTGCGCGGTGCTTCTTTTCGCTTTGGCGCAGCGCCTTCTCCGTGGCGTTGCGTGAAATGGCCAGGGCCAGATGGTCCGCCACCGAAGCCAGCACATGCGCATCCTTGTCGCGCACGAAGTGGTTGTTTTCAGGAAGCGCAATGACCACGGAGCCCAGCAGTCGATCCCCGTAGCGCAGGGGAGAGGCAAACCACAGCGATGGTTGTGTTTCGTCTTCGTGCAGCCCTTCCGGCCTTGCGTTCACGATTTGCGGGGCCGGAGATTTCCAGGCTTCGGCCGAGAGCATGGAGAGATGTTTCATGGTCTCGTGTCTGGCCAGGTCCTGCCGGCTGAAGAATGGGAAGGTGAGGTTTGAGCCATCCGCGCCCAGATGGGAGACGAACATGATCTGGACCTCGAGGTGTTCGGCCAGGATGTCGAAAACTTTGGCGAGAAGATCCTTGTCCGTCAGGGGCGCGCTGGCTGCGGTGGAGACCAGGTAGAGAACCCGTGTGCCGATCTCGACGCGTTTTTTGTCGGTGATGTCCCGGATGGACTGGATGGCTCCGGCGATGTTGCCGTCCTTGTCGTAAAGTGCTGAAGCCTTGGCCCATACGTAAGCCCCGCGTCCGCCATGAAGGCACGGGACGAAAATCTCCGTGGTCAGTCCTTCAAGGTTGTTCTGGGTTGGCTCATACATGGGATAGTCGCGGCTTGGGTCCTTGCCGATAAAATCAAGGAGGATGGGCCGAGGATGTCCGTAGAAGGGCGTGCCGTACTCATAGCCCGATTTGCCGAGAATCTCCTCTTTCGGCACTCCGGTCATCAGTTCCATGGCTCTGTTCCAGGCAATGACCCGGTGTTCGTTGTCGACCACCAGGGTGGCATCGGGCAGGAACTCGATGATGTGGTCCAGGCGCTGTTGCATTCCAAGCAGCGCTTCCTCGGCCTGGGCGCGGTCGGAAATGTCCCTGATCAGGACCAGGATCAGGTCGTCATCGAGGTTGGCGAAGCGGGCTTCGTAGTGCCGGATCCGGTCTGCGGAATGAATGGAGTATTCGGCCTGGAAGAATGAGGTCTCGGCAAGCATTCGCATGGCCAGGGAGAAGGCCTGGGGCTCGGCGATATCCGGAATTTCGCGAAGATTCCGTTTCAGGAGACTGAGCGGCTCAACTCCGAAGAGGGCTTGCAGACCGCCGCGGCAATCCTTGATCAGGCCGTCGCGGGTGACCCACAGGAACACGTCCGGCAGGGCCATGAACACGGCGCGCATGACTTCGTTGCGGTGCACCAGTTCGGCGGAACTGATTTCCAGGGCCCTTTCCAGAACTTCTTTTTCTTCGTCGAATTGGCGGTAGGCGTCTTCGATGAGATTCACGAAAGGTTCAAGGTTCGCGGGCAACGCCCCATGTGAGATCCGGGCTCGTTTGAACTGTCGTTGCAAGAGACGGTGCATGCTCATGCCCGCTCCTGCAGCACGGTGACCATCATGGTCTGATTGTGCAGGCAGCAGGCTTCTCCCGTCACGCTGCTGGCGATTTCCCCATAGGAATAAAAGCCGGTGAGGGTCGTGCGGGGGGCAAGAATCTGGGCCACAGCATCAATCTCATCTTCGACGAATTGTTTGAGCAGCATCTTGCGGCCCACGCAGCTGACCAGAATGGCCAGCGTATCTTCACCATCCAGCCTGGCAAGCTCGGCGGCTTCCTGTGCGCCGTCCAGCAGGTTGTCCATGTTTCCGCGCATGAGTCGGACCGTGGCGCCACGAGGCATCTCTCCGCCGAAGAAAAGAGCGTTGCGTTCCCGGTCCACGCCGAGGATGGTGCGTACCACCCAGTTTGAGCTCCCGGCTTCGCGCAGATGCAGGGGAAAGAGATGGCCGCTGGCGGGAAGGTTTTTCGCGTGTTTGCCAAGGTAGCGTTCGTAGAGTTGCAGGGCCGACTCTCCGTCGAGTTCAAGCAGGACGTTGTCGCGGGAATCGGTGATGAGCCGCTCCGGGCCGAAGGGCAACCATCCTCCGCGCGCGCCCTGGCCGATTTCGAGGGCTTCCCCGTAAAACCCCAGGCATGTCACGCTGCCTGACATGATTTCCGTTTTGTGCAGGATATGGGTGCGCTCGAAGCGGTCCCCGTCACCGGCCAGGCCGCCGGTGATTCCGACAGTGGACGGAAGAAATTCCGCAAGGCCGGAGGCCAGGGCGCAGCCGTTGATGGCCAGGCCGTCGGAGAGCACGAAAACATGGGATAGCCCGGCGCGAGGCAGGCTGGAGACCAGATGGCGGCACATGTCGCGGATGTCCGCGTGGTCCTGCAGGCGGGCCACTGCGGATTCAAGCCTGGTTTCCTTGAAGGAGACCAGGGTCGCGGTCATGGCGCTTTCGAGGAATGCCCGTCCCGAGACGACTCCGCCGGAGGAGCAGCCTATGATGATCGCCTGCGGGCAATGGGCATTGAGGGCCTCCACGGCGGCGGCGACGGTACTTTCGTCCGTTTCGGACCAGAACACCAGCGCAAGTCCGGCGTCCAGGCCATGGGTCTTCGCGGAACAGGCTTCCCATTCCCCTTTGGAGTTTACGCGCATCTGGCTTACGATCATGATCTCTTCTTTGTGATGCGGGTTCTAGTCCTGCCACCGTATGCGGATGTTCCGGATTCTGTCGATATTGGCAAAAAAGGCCTCGACGACTTCGGGATCGAAATGAGTGCCCGAGCTTTCGCGGATGATGCCCAGGCATTTTTCCTCCGGAAAGGCATCCTTGTATGGCCTTTCGCTGGCCAGAGCGTCGTAGGTGTCGACTACCGCAACGATGCGTGCCGCAAGCGGGATGTCTTCACCGGCCAGCCCGAAAGGGTAACCGCTCCCGTCCCAGCGTTCGTGATGGAGCAGGGCCAAGGTGCGCGCCAGGTCAAGTAATTCGTTGCCGTCCAGATCCTTTTTGTCCCACTCCTCGCAGCTCGAATGCGCCTCTTCCTTGCTGGTCAGGGGTCCCAGGATTTCGCAGCCGAACATGCAGTGCTGCTGCATGATCTTCCACTCAGCGGGATCGAGTTTACCCGGTTTCAGGAGCACTTCGTCGGGGATGCCGATTTTGCCTATGTCATGCAGCGGGGCGCAATCACGCAGATTGGCGCAGCTTGACTCGTCCAGTCCCAGGGCCTGGGCCAGAACCGCCGCGATTTCCCCGACCCGGATGACGTGATGGCCGGTCTCGTTGTCCTTGTATTCGGCGGCGCGGCTCAGGCGATGCATGATCTGGCGTCGGGTTCGTTCCAGTTCGGCGGTGCGCTGTTGCACGAGCTGTTCGAGATTGGTCTGATATTCCCTGTTTTCACGGATCAGGCGGGCTTTTTCGACAACCTTGCCGAGGGTGTGGTCAAGGATGCTGAAATTGTGCAGCGGTTTTGTCAGAAAGTCCCAGGCGCCGAGTCTTACGGCCTGGAGCGCGTCATTGATCACGCCTACGCCCGAGAGCACGATGATGGGTATTTCCGGCGCCTCGATTTTGGCCTGTTGGAGGAAACCGTAGCCGTCCAGGACCGGCATGTTCAGATCGACGATGACGGCCGTCAGATCGGGCAGAGCCTTGCGCATGGCATCAAGACCCTCGCGTCCGTTGGCCGCGTCAAGGGTTTCGTATCCAAGGTCTTCAAGATATGCGCACAGGGAGCGCCGCAGTCCGTCTTCGTCGTCGATAACCAGTATGTTCATGGGGTTTACCGCCTTGCAGGCCTGCTCATGATGTCTGACATGTCCGTCTTGATATGTTTAAAACCTGCCGTCCGTCTAGGTATATGGCTCATTTTTCACGGATTCAGGCGGTCCGGGCAGTTCTATGCTGAACACGGTCCCTCCCTCGGCCGGGGAGGTGACGTACATGACGCCGCCGTGCCCCTTGGTGATGATGAAGTAGGAAACGGACAACCCAAGGCCGGTTCCCGCTCCGGCATTTTTGGTGGTGAAGAAGGGTTCGAAGATGCGTTTGCGGTTTTCCGGCGAGATGCCGGGTCCGTTGTCGGCGATGTCGATGCGCAGGCCCGTTCCCAGCGCCCTGGCCCGGATGCTGATGCAGGGATCGGGAATGGGCGGTTTGGCTTCGCTCATGGCCTGGGCTGCGTTGCGCAGCAGGTTGAGCAGAACCTGCTCGATCTCGGTCTCCGTGCAATGCAGTTTGGGAAGTTCTTCCGCCAGGTCCTTCACAATCCTTATGGATTTGAAATCGTAGTTCTTCTTGAGATCGTAATCGCTGGAAGCGAGGCGCAGGGAATTTTCGAGAATGGTCCTTATGTCACATACAGAACGTCTTGACTCGCTGCGCCTGCTGAAATCGAGCATGTGGCGGATGATCTCCGCCGCCCGGACAGCCGCACCCTGGATGTCGCGGATGAAGACGTCGATCTTGCGTTCCCTCAGGTAGCGATCCACCTGGCCTAGGTCGACGCCGATCTTCGCGGCCGTCTCGATGTTCTTGGGGAAGTCGGCCCGGGTACGCAGGGTGATGGTCTGGGCCGCCTGCAGCACGATGCCGAGCGGGTTGTTTATCTCATGGGCGATGCCGGCGGCGATGCCTCCGAGCGAGAGCATTTTTTCGGACTGGATCATGCTCTCCTGCATGGCCCGTACGTGCGAGATGTCGCGGGTGATGGCCAGGATGCAGGGGACGTCGTCGACGGTCATCAGCCTGGCCGAGGTGGAGCACTGCAGGATGTGTCCGTCGCGGTGGCGCAAGTCGAATTCGAAGTTATCCACCTGCCCGTCCTTGAGCAGGGCCTGCACGAAGTCGGTCCGTCTTTCGGGCGCGGCGAAGATTCTCAGTTCCAGGGTGCTTTTTCCCAGGGCCTCTTTCCGGGAGTAGCCGGTTGTGCGTGAGAAGGTTTCGTTGACTTCGAGCAGTATCCCGTCTTCCTTTCTGGCCAGGGTGATGATGTCCGGCGAGAGCTGGAACAGGCGGGAGAACATCTCCTTCGAGCGCCGCAGGGCTTCCTGGGCTTCTTTGAGTTCCGTGATGTCCACGGTCATGGACAGAATGCAGTCCTCGCCGTCGAGGGTTATGAGCCCGCCTGAATAGAGCAGATACCCGAGCGTGCCGTTGGGCCGTTGCACCCGGGTTTCCATGTTGTGGATGTTGCGGCTGCCCTTGAGGCTCATGAATATTTCATCCTGGTGTTCAACGGGCAGCGCGCCGATTTCCCTGGGGGACAGGCTGATCAGTTGGGATCTGCTGATACCCATTTTGTTCAGGAAGGCGGTGTTTGCGTCCATGTACTTTCCATCCGAGAGACGGTTGATGGACATGGAATAGGGGGCACTTTCAAAGATTGTGCGGAACCGCGTCTCGCTTTCCATGATCTCGTTCTGTTTTCTCTTGAGCATGGAGATGTCGCGGCCTTCGACGATGAAATTCACGACCTCGCCGTTCTCGTTGCGGAACGGAGACATCGTGAAGTCGATGAATGACTCGTTTTCTTCGGCATCGACATGCACGACCTCGCTGCGCACGGTCTGGCCGCTTTTGACCTGATCGATGAGGCTGAGAAGGAAGGATTGCGCCTTTTTCCTGTCGGGCCACCATGGTCCGTCCCAGAAGGGCTTGCCCAGAACATCTTCTGGCTTCGCCCTGGCCCAATCCATGCTTGTGCGGTTGGCGACCAGGAGGTTCCCCTGCAGGTCGAGCAGGCCGATGAACTGCGTTGTCTGTTCGAGCAGCGCCTTGTTCAGGGTTTGGGTGCGCTGCATTTCGAGCTGGGCTTCCTTGGTTTTCTGGATGTCGAGGTTGAGACCGATGATGCGGGTCGGGCGGCCCTCGTCGTCCCAGGAGACGGCGCGGCCCTTGCCCAGGATCCAGCGCCATGAGCCGTCCTTGGCGTGCAGGCGATATTCCGCTTCGTACATGCCCCTGCCGCCCTCGTGGATGTAGGCGGAAAAGGCATTCTGGGCTTTTTCACGATCCTCCGGATGGATCAACTCGGTCCAGTCCTCCACACCGCCCGTCACGATCTGGGGGGGGTACCCGAGCATGGCGTACCATTCCTGGCTGTGCACTTCCCGGCCCTCTGCCGGGTAGTGCTCCCAGAATCCGGCCTGGGTAGTCTCCAGGGCCAGACGGAAGCGCTCCACCTGTTCCGTCAGGGCGGATTCGGTGCGCTTGAGTTCATGGATTTTTCGGCGCAGCTTGCGGCTCAGGAACCAGGCGATCCCCGTCAGTACCAGAAGGATGACGGCCGTGAAAAGGGCCGCGAGTTTCAAGGCGTCGAGAGTCTGCTTGTCGGGAAAAAATGTCGGAAATTGAAGCCACCTGTCGACGATCTTTTCTTTCTCGGATTCGGTGATTGAATCCAAGGCCTTGTTTATGGAACTGGCCAGCAGCGGGTAGTGCCTGCTGATGCCGATGGACAGCTCCTGGGTCACGTCCAGGTTTCCCGCGACGCGCAGGTTGGGTAGTTTTTCCTGTTCAATGTACCACGCGGCCACAGCCAGATTTTCGACAAAAGCATCGACCACGCCGAAGGACACGTCACGCAGTCCTTCGCGAATCGTTTCGACCTCCACCACGTTGAATCGGCCTCGGTTGGCTTCCTGGACCATGCCGGCCGAAGCGTAACCCCGGACCACCGCCACGCGCATTCCGTCAAGATCCTCCAGGGTCAGCAGGCCCCTGACGCTGCGGGAAGTGACGATGACATGCGGAATGCGTGCATAGGCTCGAGTGAAATACGTATATTCGGAGCGCTCCGCGTTGTTCACGATGGCTGGGGCCAGGGCCGTGGTTCCGTTATGCAGGCCTTGCAGAATGTCGGTCCAGGGCGTGCCCTGCTTGCGGAAGGTGATGCCGAGGCGTTCTTCGATGCGCTCGACAAGGTCGGCGCTCAGGCCTGCAAATTCGCCGCCGGGCTTTTCGAATTCTATGGGGGGGAACGACCTGTCAAAGGAGAGCTGCAGGGATTCCCTGTGCTCGTCCAGCCACGCCCTTTCTTCCGGGCTCAAGTCCGGCAAAGGGGCTGCCGGGCATTGGCCGCAGATTGTCAGCAGCAGGAGCATGGCAAGGATGAAACGCATGAGCCATTCCGGGGATGAGGATACAGGCCGTATGATTCGGCCATGAGTGTCGCTAGCACGAAAATTGCCCCGGAAGCAAGAAACGGGGCCATTTTCTGGGCCCTCGTCCCATGGAGAGGCCTAGGCAGCCGGGGGCTTGGCGTCAGTTTTTGTCTTGTCTGACGTTTTGGGGCTACCGGGCTGTCAGGCCGGTAGCGCGGTATGACATTTTCTGCATCTGCTTTTCAGGGCAGTCAAGCGTTTAATGTTGCTGATGATGTGGGGTGCCTGCAAATCAGGACCGGTTGCCGCCGCGCGGGTAGGAGTCAAGGGGCCGGAGCGCAGGTCCGGTCCATTCGGGGTAGGGACCCTCGTCATGCAGGCACTCTCCCTCCATGGCCAGGCCCAGCTCTCTCATGCGTTCCCGGGTGGGGATTCCGGTTCGTGTGTCCTGTCCCTGCCGGGTGTAGTAACGGTAGAGGAGGTCCCGGTGAATGGTCCGCTCCCTTTCCATTTCTTCCGGGGTGAGACGGTCCGGGTTCAGAGGGATGGAGTCGTGGGCACTGGTGATGCCCTGCCGGGAGTTGAAGGCTTTTTCCAGCGTGTAGATGCGGTCTGCTGCGTCGATGAGGCTTTTCTCGGAAAAGGTCTCGCCGGTTGCCGCGCCGAGCAGTCGGGCCAGCCCTTCGAAGAGAGGGTGCTTCCAGGCCAGGGGCAGGGCGTTGGCCCAGGAATTGACCGCCCCTTTGCAGCGTCCCACGGAGTCGGCCAGGGTGCAGACCCGCTCCGAGAGGATGATGGCCTGCACAGGGTCGTCCATGTCCGCATGCAGGGCTCCGGAGGCCTGAAGTCTGGGGTAGAGGTCGGGGTCGTTTTCGCCGTAAGCCCAGCTGCGTCCACGCAGATGGTCGGCGCCGCGTGTCGAGGTGGCGTGGGCCAGGGCGAAGAGTCCGGCCGGGTAGGGGCCTCGGCTCAGCCCCTTGACGTGGTAGCAATACTGCATGGCTTCGGGGCCGAGAATTTTGGCCATGGAAAGCATGCCCTCTGCCAGGATGTTGCCGAAGCCTTCGCGCAGGGCCGTCAGGTGCACGAGCTCGATCTGGTCTTCGACGTTCTCCCACGACAGGTCGAGGCCGCCGGTCTGCTCCCGGGTCAGAATGCCGCGCGCGTAGAGGTCCTTGGCCAGGGCCATGGCGTTGCCCAGCGGAATGACGTCGAGGCCGTAGATGTCGCCAAGGTTGCTCATCTCCATGATGGCCACGGGGTCACAGACTCCGCAGTTGGTGCCCATGCAGAAGATGGATTCGTATTCAAGCGCCTCCCCGTGCTCGCCTTTGCGCCGGCCGTCCGGGATCTCGTATACGTTCTTGCAGCGCACGGAGCAGTTCCCGCAGCCCGTGCGCCCGATCTCGTATTTTTTCCAGGCTTCGGGTCGCAGCTGGGGCGGAACCTCGCCGGGCTCCAGATATTTCGAGTAGTTGCGAAAGCCGGGCCGCCAGTCGCTCATGCCGTGATGGGAACCGTATCTGGCGGCCACATTCCGCTGAAATTCGTCCTTGGCGAAGAATTCCCGGTCAAGTGCGGCCAATTCCCTGAAGGTCTCGGGGTCGGCCAGGCTCACGGAATGGTTGCCTGCGACCACGACGGCCTTGAGGTTCTTGGCGCCGAGCACCGCGCCGCTGCCGCGGGCGGCCGAGGCGTACTTGTCGACGATGGTCGAGGCGAAGCGGACCAGATTTTCGCCCGCTTGGCCGATGCAGGCCACGGAGGCCTTGCCGCCGTGCTTGGCCAGAAGGAGGTCGGTCGTTTCCCAGGCTCCCTTGCCCCACAGGTTTGTGGCGTCGTGCAGTTCGGCGCTTTCCGGCGTGACCAGCAGATAGCATGGTCTGGCTGCGCGGCCGGTGATGATGATCTGGTCGGCGCGGGCACGCTTCATGACCGTCGCGAAACGTTCGCCGGCATTGCCGTCGCCGAGGATTCCCGAATACGGGGACAGGGTCGAGACCTCCATGCGGCTGGTCATGCCCAGCACCGTGCCGGACAGGGGGCCGGGGGCGATGCAGTATACGTTTTCGGGGCTCAGAGGGTCGAGTCCGGGGGGCACGCGATCAAAAAGCGTCTTGGAATTGAGGCCGCGGCCGCCCAGGAAGGAGATGGCCAGTTCGCGGGGCAGTTCCCCGGTACGGGCCGTCATCGTCGAAAGGTCGATATCCAGGATGCGCCCGGTCCAGCCGTGCATGGGGCCTCCTTGGCAAAGGTTGGGGTGTGGCTTCTACATACTCCGGATCGAGCGCTTTGCCTAGACGCGCGGATGCGTTCACTGGTTGTGGGGCGGACGCGGAGCATGTAGGTGCGGGGAAATCACAAGGAGACGCAATGAGAGACACCTTTCGAGAGATTCGTGAAAGGATGGATGAGTTCGAACAGGAACTGCGGCGCGACCTGGCGGCCAAGCAGAAGGAGTTCCGTTACACGGTGGAAAGGAACCGGGTTCGCTTCAGCCGTGAGGCGCAGGAGGCACACCGCATCCTGGCCACGCGCTGGACGTCCTATGTTTACGAGTCGGGGTTTTTCAAGATTCTGACCATCCCGGTCATCTGGTTTGCCCTGATTCCGGCCATGGTTCTGGATTTTTTTGTCTATTTTTACCAGCTCATCTGCTTTCCGGTCTACGGCATTCCGCGCGTCAGGCGCCGGGACCACATCATTCTCGATCGTCATAAGCTCAAGTATTTGAACTGGGTGGAGAAGTGCAACTGTTTCTACTGCAGCTACTTCAACGGCCTCATGGGCTATCTGCGCGAGATCGCCGGCCGCACCGAACAGTATTGGTGCCCCATAAGACATTCCCGCCTGCCCAAAACCACGCACGCACGGTACGGCAGGTTCGTGGATTACGGCGACGCCGAGGGTTACAAGCGCGAGTTGAAGCGGATCAGAAAGGATTTCGAGAGAGAAGAATAGGACTTATGGGACATATGGGACGTATAGGATAAAGACAGGGCGCCCTGGTTTCATATGTCCCATTTTCTTAAAGCGCCTGCCACAGGATCCTGCAGCCGATGGCGAGCAGCACGCCGCCTCCGAGCACTTCCGCGTACTGGCCGAGACGGGTCCCGCAGCCGAGGTATTTGCCCAGGTGCAGGCCTGCGGCGGTGAAGAGCAGGGCCACCACGCCGATAATTGCCGCCGGGACCCAGATGGACAGGCCCAGCATGGCCAGGGTGAAGCCCACGGCCAGGGCGTCGATGCTTGTGGCCACGGAGAGCATGATCAGCTTTGAGCCCACGGTCGGGTCCTGACAGACATCGTCATCGTCCTTGTGCAGCCCTTCCCATAGCATGTGGCCTCCTATATAGAGGAGCAGGGCGAAGGCGATCCAGTGACCGAAACGCAGGAAATAATCGCGCACGGCATAGCCGCCGTACCAGCCGATGATGGGCATTACGGCCTGGAAAAGTCCGAAATGCCAGGCCAGGCGGAAGGTGTGTCGCCTGGTCACGACCTTGAGCGCCACGCCCGAAGCGATGGCTACGGCAAAAGCATCCATGGCCAGGGCGATGGCCATGGCCATGATTTCAACAAAAGGCATTGTGCTCTCCTGCGGGTGAAACGGCAAAAGGCAGATAGCCCAGGGCGGGGCACAAGGCAAAGCAGAAATTTCGTCGATTTTGTTGGCCGGAAGGTTACGGTGTGCCAGCGAGGCACAAGATTTATTGACGGCCTGCCCCCTGCTGTTTAGAGGGGTGCGCTGGCCCGGATTGTAGCTGGGCCTGCATTTTACAGGTAAGACGGTGGAGGATTTTGATGCGATCTCGGAATCTTGAAAAGTGGACCGTGGAACGTTCTGTGGAACTCTACGGCGTGGACAACTGGGGCGGCGGGTATTTTAAGATAAACCCCGATGGAAAGCTCGGCATCACTCCCTTTCCGGGCAAGGGTGTCTGCGTGCCCATCCCTTCCATCATAAGCGGCCTGCAGGAACGCGGTCTGGGGCTGCCGGTGCTGCTTCGGATCGAGAATCTGCTCGATGCGCAGATTTCCCTGCTTCATGATTCGTTTGCCTCTGCCATCAAGACCTTGCAATACAACGGCGAATTTCGCGGCGTGTATCCGGTGAAGGTCAACCAGCAGCAGCAGGTACTGGAAGAGATCGCCAAGGTCGGCGACCGATACAACCATGGTTACGAGGTCGGCAGCAAGGCCGAACTGATCGCAGCCCTGTCTTTCCTGAAGAACCCCAAGGCCTGCCTGGTCTGCAACGGTTACAAGGACCGGGATTATATCGATCTGGCCCTCTACGCCTGCAAGATGGGTTTCCTGTGCTTCCTGGTCCTTGAAATGCCCAGCGAACTGCCGCTCATCCTGGACCGGGCCAAGGCGCTCGGCATCAAGCCGCGCATCGGCGTGCGCATCAAGGTGTCCACCCAGGCAGGCGGCCACTGGGCCGAATCGGCCGGGGACCTGTCCATCTTCGGCCTGTCCACGGCCGAGGTCGTGGACGTGCTCGACCTGCTGCGCGGCCAGTCCATGCTCGATTGCGTCCAGCTCCTGCATTTTCATCTTGGTTCGCAGATCCCCAACATCCGCGACATCCGCACCGCCGTGCACGAAGCCACGCGGATGTACGCGGAACTGGTCAAGGAAGGTTGCGCCATGGGTTATCTGGACCTGGGCGGGGGCCTGGCCGTGGACTACGACGGCTCCCACACCAATTACGCCAGCAGCCGCAACTACTCCCTGGAGGAATACTGCACGGACATCGTCGAGTCGGTCATGGCCACGATGGACGAGCACGATCTGCCCCATCCGCACATCATCACCGAATCCGGCCGGGCCACGGTGGCCTACTATTCGGTTCTGCTTTTCAATGTGCTGGACGTCAGCCGTCTTGAAGACCGCACCGTGCCCCAGACTCTGGACGAGGATGACCCCGAGGCCATCCACAACCTGCTGGAAGTCTACAACTCCCTGTCGCTCAAGAACCTTCAGGAATGTTACAACGACGCCATCTATTACCGCGACCAGATGCGTCAGCTCTTCCGTCTGGGCCAGTGCAGCCTGCGCCAGCGCGCCATGAGCGACACCATCTTCTGGGCCGTGATCCGCAACATCGCCGAGAAGCTGCCCGAGATGAAGAATCCGCCTTCGGCCCTGAAAGACGTGGATCTGGCTCTGGCCAGCATCTACTACTGCAACATGAGTGTGTTCCAGTCCCTGCCCGACGCCTGGGCCATCGGACACCTTTTTCCGATCATGCCCGTGCACCGGCTCGACGAATGCCCCGAAGAGCAGGCCATTCTGGCCGACATCACCTGCGACAGCGACGGCAAGCTGGACAGCTTCATCGACATCCACGGCGTCAAGCGCGTGCTGGAACTGCATTCGATCAAGCCCTGCGAGCCGTATTATCTGGGCGCGTTCCTGGTCGGAGCCTATCAGGAGACCCTGGGCGATCTGCACAACCTCTTCGGCGATACCAACGTGGTCAGCGTGCGCATCAATGAAGACGGCACCTACGACTTCATCCGCGAACTCGAAGGCGACAGCGTTGCCGACGTGCTTTCCTATGTGGAGTTTGAACCCAAGCAGGTCCTGGAGAATTTCCGCAAGGTGGCGGAGCAGGGCGTGCGCACGGGCAAGATCAGCCCCCAGGAGCGCTTCATGATCATGCGCGCCTACGAACGGGGCATGCGCGGATACACCTATTTGAACGTGGGCCGGGAATGCGAGAATCCCGATGCCTGCAGCGGCGGGTCGCCGAGCGGATTGTAATCAGAAACATTCCTTATGTGAAAGGAGGATCGCCATGTCCAAAGTGCTCATTATCGGCGCCGGCGGTGTCGGCCATGTCGTGGCTCACAAGTGCGCCCAGGTTCCCGAGGTTTTCTCCGAGATCATGCTGGCCAGCCGAACCAAGTCCAAATGCGACGCCATCGCCGCCTCCGTTAAGGAACGCACCGGCCGCACCATCCAGACGGCGGCCCTCGATGCCGATAACGTGGCCGAGACCGTGGCCCTCATCAAATCGTTTCAGCCCAAGCTGGTTCTGAACGTGGCCCTGCCCTACCAGGACCTGGCCCTCATGGACGCGTGCCTCGAAACCGGGGTCGACTACCTAGATACCGCCAATTACGAGCCCCTCGACGAGGCCAAGTTCGAATACAAGTGGCAGTGGGCCTATCAGGAGCGCTTCAAGGAGAAGGGCCTCATGGCGCTCTTGGGGTCGGGCTTCGACCCCGGCGTGACCAACGTCTACTGCGCCTACGCCCAGAAGCACCTCTTCGACGAGATCCACGAACTCGACATCATCGACTGCAACGCCGGCGACCACGGCCAGCCCTTCGCCACCAACTTCAACCCCGAGATCAACATCCGCGAGATCACCCAGCGCGGCCGCTACTGGGAGCGGGGCGAGTGGGTCGAGACCGACCCCCTGTCCTGGCGCATGAGCTATGACTTTCCGGAAGGCATCGGCGCCAAGGATTGCTACCTCATGTACCACGAGGAGCTCGAATCCCTGATGCAGAATCTGAAGGGCCTCAAGCGCGCCCGCTTCTGGATGACCTTCTCCCAGAACTACCTCAACCACCTGAAGGTGCTTGAGGGCATCGGCATGACCTCCATCGAGCCCGTGGACTACAAGGGCCAGAAGATCGTGCCCCTGCAGTTCCTGAAGTCCGTGCTGCCCGAGCCGGGCTCCCTGGGCCCCCTGACCAAGGGCCGGACCTGCATCGGTTGCGTCATGAAGGGCGTCAAGGACGGCAAGGAGCGCAAGGCCTATATCTACAATATCTGCAGCCATGAGGAGGCCTACCGCGAGGTCGGCTCCCAGGCCATCTCCTACACCACGGGCGTGCCGGCCATGATCGGGGCCATGATGATGATGACCGGGAAGTGGCGCGGCGAGGGTGTCTTCAACATGGAGCAGCTCGATCCCGATCCGTTCATGGAGATGCTCAACATCCACGGCCTGCCCTGGGTGGTGGTCGACCTGTGATGGACGGCCGCACCGCATTCCGCTTCGATGCGCATCAGGTCGCCACGCCATCCTTCGTGGTCGACCTGGGGCTCATCCGTCGCAACCTCGATGTGCTGGCCGGGGTCAAGGAGCGCACGGGCTGCAAGATCCTGCTGGCGCTCAAGGGCTTTGCCATGTGGAGCCTGTTTCCAATGCTGCGCCAGGTGCTCGACGGAGTCTGCGCCAGTTCGCCGCATGAAGCCAGGCTCGGACGGGAAGAGTTCAAGCGCGAGGTGCACGCCTTCGCGGCCGGCTACTCCCAAACCGACATCTTCGATCTGTGCACCACGGCTGACCACATCGTCTTCAACTCCTTCTACCAGCTGGAGAAGTTCCGCGGCCTCATCGAAGGTGAGGCAAAGCGCCTGGGACGGGACATCGAGCTGGGCGTGCGCATCAATCCCGAGCATTCCGAAGGCGCGGTGCCCATCTACGACCCGTGTTCGCCGGGTTCGCGCCTGGGCGTGCGGCGCAAGGACTTTCGCCCCGACCTGCTGGAAGGGGTGACTGGCCTGCACTGGCACAACCTCTGCGAGCAGAACGCCGACTGCCTGGAACGGACCATTGCCGCGGTGGAGGCAAACTTCGCCGAGTTCTTTGGGCGCATGCAGTACGTCAACTTCGGCGGCGGCCATCACATCACCCGCCCCGATTATGACGTGGACCTGCTCTGCCGGCTTATCAGCGAGTTCAAGCAGCGCCACGGCGTGCAGGTCTATCTGGAGCCCGGCGAGGCCGTGGCCCTGAACACGGGCTACCTGGTTTCGACGGTTCTGGACGTGACCGAAGCCGACATGCCCATCGCCATCCTGGACACCTCGGTTCCGGCGCACATGCCCGACGTGCTGGAGATGCCTTACCGCCCGCACATCGTCGGCTCCGGCCTGCCGGGCGAGAAGACCCACACCTACCGCCTGGGCGGCCAGTCCTGCCTGGCCGGCGACGTGGCCGGGGAGTACTCCTTCGACAAGCCCCTGGAACCGGGCGACCGCCTCGTCTTCACGGACATGGCCCACTACTCCATGGTCAAGACCAACACCTTCAACGGCATCCAGCTGCCGTCCATCGCCACCTTCGAACCCGAGGACGGGTCCATGCGGGTGGTGCGGACCTTCGGATACGAGGATTTCAAGGGTCGGTTGTCCTGACACCCTTCGGGAACCATACAGAAACGCGGGAGTCCGGACCATCCGGGCTCCCGTTTTTTTATGGATAGCGCATATCGTAACTGGCTAAGAAATAAGGAAATATTCTGAATTGAGAGTTTTTACTCAATCTGTTGAGTAAATCCGCAGTGAGCGATGGGCGTTCGGCTGATTGAAAATATGTGTCCGTCCAATTGTAAGTTTTCCCGTGTAGCACAGGGTATTAAATCAATAAATCCAGTTAATTGAATTTTCAATATTGTTTTTGGTTGTCATGGCGCAACGAAGGCGTTGTCAACGTCCTCTCTGGCGCGAATTCCTGCCCTCGACATGCCGTCGCTCAGCCCCCCCCCTCATTCGTTTCGATTCCCCTTGAAATACTCCATGGCCTTCAGCACGAACCGCGCGTACGCCCCGGCCTGGCCACCGCCCATCTCGATGGCCACGTCGATGGTCTCGTAGATCTCCTCGTCCGTGGCGCCGGCCTGCATGGCCTGGTCCAGGTGCCATTCCATGCAGGGTTCGCATTTGGTGACGATGGAGATGGACAGGGCCATGAGTTCCTTGGCCTTGCGGCTCAGGGCGCCGTCGCAGAAAGCCTGTTTTTCCAGTTCCAAAAACGGGGCGTAGGTCTTGACGTTTTTGAGGAAGGTCAGGTGCAGGCGCTTGCGGTCCTTGATGCTCTGTTCGATTTTCGTGAAGCTCAGATCAGACATGGTTTCCTCCGCGTGGGACGTTGCCTCCGGCCCGGGCGTGGGGTAGGCAATTGTGAATCGAGAACCCATTTTCACGGGACATGAATGCTCCCTACAGCGAGGACCCACATGAAGTACATGGGAGAAATGCTCACCACCCGGGCGCCGTTTTCGGAGATCGTCATGGGCAACACGGCCCTGGTGCGGGCCATGGTCGAGGCCGGGACGCGTGTGGTCACGTCCTATCCCGGCTCTCCGACGCCGGAGATCGCCGCGGCCATCCAGTCCATCCCGCCCGAAAAGCGGCCCTTCTATTTCGAATTTTCAACCAACGAGAAGGTGGCCACGGAGGTCGCGCTCGGCGCATCCCTGAACGGCTACCTGTCCACGGTCTTCTTCAAGAGCGTGGGGCTCAACGTCGCCGCCGACGCTTTTGTGCAGCTTTCGCTTCTGAACCTCATCGGCGGCATGGTCATCGTGCTTGGCGACGACCCCGGCGCCAACTCCTCCCAGAACGAGCAGGACAACCGGCACTACGCGGCCATGAGCTACACCCCGGTCCTGGAGCCCGCCGACCCGGCCGAGGTCTACGCCTACTACAAGGAGGCGGCGTCTCTGGCCCGGGAACTGTGCCGGCCCGTCATCCTGAGGCTGACCACCCACGTCTGCCACGCCAAGGCGAAAGTGTCCTTCGCGGGCTGGACGCCGGTGGAGCCGAAGAACGAACCGCGCTTCGACACCGCAAACGGCCCCTACATCCCGCTGACCGTTGCCGTGTTCCCCAAGAAGCGCACGGCCCTGGAGAACCTGCGCAAGGCGGACTCCTGGGTGGACGGGCGCGGCCTGCACACGGTCACGGGGCAGGGCAGTTCGCGCGGTATCATCCTTTCGGGCATGGTCGCCCTGTCCGTGGCCGACGTCCTGGAAGGGCTCACCGACCGGCCCGACGTGCTCAAGCTGGCCATGCCGTACCCCATGCCCCGAAAGGCGGTGGAGGAGTTCCTGGCCTCCCACGGGGAAGTGAAGGTTCTGGAGGAGCTGGACGACACCCTGGAGAAGGACATCAAGGCCCTGGCCTACGACCTGGGGCTTTCGACGAAGATCATCGGCAAGCAGGACGACGGGGATTGGATCGGCGAGTACACGGCGGACAAGGTCCGTGACATCCTGCACCGCGACTGGCCGGACATGATCCCGCCGCGGAAGGCCGTTGCCGCACCCCTTGTCCCCGTGCCCGCGCGGCCGGCCCAGATGTGCCCGGGGTGCGGCCACCGCAGCGCCTTCTACGCCATCAGGAAGGCCCTGCCCGAGGGCGCCATCACCGTGGCCGACATCGGCTGCCACACCCTGGGCTTCATGGAGCCGTACCGCATGGGGGAGATTCTGCTGTGCATGGGCGCCTCCACGAGCATGGGCGCGGGACTGACCCTGTTCAACGACACGCGCAGGGTCGTGGCCTTCCTGGGCGACTCGACCTTCTTCCACGCCGGTTTGCCGGGCATCGTCAACGCACTCTTCAACCGGCACAACCTGACCCTGGTGCTCATGGAGAACGGCACCACGGCCATGACCGGCCATCAGGACCACGCGGCCTCGGGGCGCAACTTCAACGAGGTGACGGACGCCATCCCGGTGCGTCAGGTGCTGGAGGGGCTGGGGGTGAAGCACATCTTCGAGACCGACACCTACAAGCAGGCCGAGCTGACGGACCTCATGCGCCAGGCCATGGCCGTTGAGGGTTTCAGCGTGGTCATCGCCCGGCATCCCTGCATGCTGCTCTTCACCCGCAACCAGCGCCGCAAGAGCGGCTACGTGGACCGGCACGTGACCATCGACCAGAGTGTCTGCACCCGCGCCCACGTCTGCGTGCAGGACTTCGCCTGCCCGAGCTTCATCCGGGCCGCCGACGGAAGCGTGACCGTGAACCCGGAGCTGTGCATCGGCGACGGCTCCTGCATGCAGACCTGTCCCAGCAAGGCCATCACCCGTTAAGGAGCATCACATGGACGTCTTCAACATATACCTTTGCGGCGTCGGCGGGCAGGGCATCGGCCTGCTGAGCGAGATCATCCTGCGCGCGGCCGACCACGCCGGTCATGCCGCCAAGGCCGTCGACACCCACGGACTGGCCCAGCGCGGCGGCATCGTCGTGTCCCAGATTCGGCTCGGTGATTCCGCCCACAGTCCCATGATCCCCGCGGGCGAGGCGGACCTGGCCGTGGGCCTCGAACGCCACGAGGGCCTGCGCGCCATGCAGGCCGCCCTGAAGGAGGGCGCCACTCTCGTCTATTACGATACCGTGCTCCAGCCCCTGCCCGTGCGCCTCGGCACGGTTCCGGAAATCTCAGGCGAGGACGTCGCCCGGGCCGCCTCTTCGCGCGGCGTCACGGTCCATGCGGTCATCCGTCCGGACATCGCCGACCCGCGCATGCAGAACATCGCCGTGCTTTCGGTCGTCAGCAGGGAAGGGCTCATACCCGGAGTAACCGCCGGGCATTACGAGCAGGCCATGAACGACCTGCTCAAGGGCGCTGTGCTGGAGGCGAACCTGCAGCTGTTCCGCGAGGCCTGAGTCATGGTCATCGTGCGAACCAAAAACACGCATGAGGATTTCAGGCGCCTCACCGCCGCCCTCGATGCGGAATTGCGCGCGCGGTATGGCGCCGCACAGGCAGAATACGACAAGCACAATCGCATCGCGCCCATCGATACGGCCGTCATCGGGTATGTCGATGGAGAGCCGGCCGCCTGCGGCTGTTTCAAGGTCATGGACGTGGAGACGGTCGAGATGAAGCGGATGTTCGTGGCTGAGGGGCAACGCCGCAAGGGGCATGGACGGGCTGCCGTCCAGGCCCTGGAAGAGTGGGCCGCTGAATTGGGTTTCACCCGCGCCGTTCTCGAGACTGGCAAGGGGCAGCCCGAGGCCATCGGCCTCTACCGCGGCATGGGTTATGAGGTGACGGAGAACTACGGTCCCTACGTCGGCCTTGAGCACAGTGTGTGCATGAAAAAAAGGCTGTCGCCGAAGGCGTAGGCGCACTGTGTGCCGCCGCCTGAGTCAGAGCAGCAGGCCCAGCACCAGGGGCAGCGTCAGCAGGGCGATGAGGGTCTGGACGGTGATGATGGCGGCCATGCGGTCGTGGTCGCCGCCGAGGACCCGGGCCAGGATGTAGGAGGAGACCGAGACCGGGACGGACGTGAAGACCAGGCAGACGCCCAAAGGGGCGCCCGAAAGCCCGAAGGCCCGGCCGATGGCGAAGGCCAGGAAGGGCAGGGCCAGAAGTTTCATGGCCGAGCTTACCACGATGTCCTTCCACCCGGCCAGGGCGGCGGAAAAGGACAGCCCCGCGCCCACGGCCAGCAGGCCCAGGGGCAGGGAGGCGCTGCCCATGAGGTGCATGCCTTCCTGCAGCATCGGTGGCAGGGTCACGCCTGCGCCGTACAGGGCGAAGCCGCCGGCGCAGGACAGGATGAGCGGGTTGCGGCCCAGCTGCACCAGGGTCTCGCGCAAGCCGCGCACGTTCGTGTCGCGGCCGTGCCTGGTCAGGACCAGCACGCAGAGCACGTTGACCAGGGGGATGATGGTCATGAGCGCCACGGCCGAGAGGGACAGGCCTTCGTCGCCGAAAAGCCCGCCCGCGGCCGACAGGCAAATGTAGGTGTTGGGCCGGATGGCCCCCTGGAAGATGGAGGTGAAGGCCGGGCCGTTCTTCTGCACCAGGGGCCGTGCGGCCATGAGGACGAGCGCGATGAGGGTGATGGAGACCAGCAGGGTCGCGGCCATGAACTGCACCGGCTGCTCGCCGATGTGCATGGAGGTCAACTTGTTCACGAGCAGGGCCGGGAAGAGCACGTAGTAGGTCAGGCGCTCGGCCTGGGGCCAGAAGGCCGCGCTCGGAAATTCCGCCCTGCGGAGCACGAAACCTGTCAGAATAAGTATGAAAATCGGCAGGATAGTCTGAAGAACATTCACCGCGCACCTCCGTTCGCGCGCACCCTAGGCCTGTGGAGAGAGGCTGTAAAGAAGGCCGAGGCCCCGGACGTGTTTTTTTTTGCGGCGGGGTTCACGACCCGGACGAGGTGCAGCAGGAGCAGGTTGCAGCTCGTCCACAGTTCAACCAGATGCGCGTAGTCGAAGGTGCCGATGGCTATGTGAGCTCCCTGTTTTCGCCCCGGCAGCGCGGAACCGTCTGGGACCACCAGATAGTCCGCGGCGGGCCGGGGCCCGCCTTGACACGCAGGCCCCCCGTGCGCGACGTAATGCCCTCCCGAAAGGGTGCGGGCGGTCCGCAGTGCATGGCCTGACGCCGGCATGGGCGGGCGCGTTCCATTAAATCTCCCCGATTTCCATAAGAATTGCAGACAAGGATGCAGTGAAAATGAAGATTGCCATCATCGGTTCCGGCGCCATCGGCGCCTTCTACGGAGCCCGGCTGCTGCAGGCCGGGCACGAGGTTCACTTTCTCTTCCATTCCGATTTCGATCACGTCCGCGAGTACGGGCTGCGCGTCGATTCCGTGGACGGGGACATGTTCTTTCCCCGGGTCCGCGCCTACGGGCACCCCGAGGACATGCCGCGCTGCGAGCTGGTGCTCGTGGCCACCAAGACGACCACCAACCATCTGCTGGAGAAGCTGCTGCGACCTGTCTGCAAGGAGGGGGGCACGGTGGTGCTCATGCAGAACGGGCTGAACGGCGAACGGGTCATCGAGCGCCTGGGCCTTGGCGTCACGGTTGTCGGCTGCCTGTGCTTCGCGTGCTGCAACAAGCTCGGACCGGGCCATATCGCCCATCTCGACTACGGCAAGGTGGAACTCGGCCACTACCGTCCCGACGAGATGCCCGCCGGCATCACGCCCGAATTGGAGCTCGTGGCCTCGGTCTTCGAGAGCGCGGGGCTCCCGGTGCAGCGGAGCGAAGACCTCATCCTGTCCCGCTGGCGCAAGCTCTTCTGGAACATCGCCTTCAACGGCCCGTGCACACTGCTGGGCGCGACCACCGACCAGATTGCGGGCTGCGCGGCCACGCGGGAACTGGCCCGCGAACTCATGACCGAGGTCATGATAGGCGCCCTTTCCGCGGGCCGGGAAATTCCGGAGTCCTTCATCGACGACATCCTCGCCTCCACCGACCAGATGGCCCCGTACAAACCGAGCATGATGCTCGACGCCGAGAACGGACGGCCCCTGGAGGTCGAGGCCATCTACGGCGAGCCCCTGCGCACCGCCGCCACCCGCGATGTCGTGCTGCCCTGCGTGCGCACCGTTTACCAGCAGCTCATCTTCTTCGACCAGCGCCTGCAAAGCGCCCGCTAGGTCCCGCCTCTTCCTTTTCGGCCCGGAGGGATTCTCCCTCCGGGTTTTTCATTTCCAGGCCGAAGCCGTCGCTCGCGGTGCAATTGCGCTGGCTATGGTCCGTGCAAGTTGCTAGGATATCGCAGCGTGACGGGAGTCCGAGGCGCCGTTTCTTTTCCTGTTTTGGTGCCGGCCTGTGCTGATTGTGCAGGATTCGCGACCGTGCAGACTTTGTGCATGGCCCTTGTGCAATCCGTTGCGCGTATTATTCATATAAAAATGGTCCGATTTTGATTTTCAGGTCTATTTTGCCGGAATAATGGGAGCTTTGCATCTGAGCATGGCAGTTGCTTTCCATCCGTCGAGATTATTCTGCCGGAGGTTGATGATGAAGATGTCCCTGACCCGCTTGGCCGTTTGGGGTTTAGCCGTGGTTCTGGCTTTTGCGGGCAAGGCCGCGTTCGCGGATAGTTGGCCGGAGCAAAGCGTCCTGAATGGCTATCTGGAGGAGGGCGCACGCGCCAACCCGGGACTGCAGGCCGCCTTCGCCCGCTTTGACGCCGCCCTGGACAAGGTCCCCCAGGCCAGAGCCTGGCCCGACCCGAGATTGTCCTTTGCCGTCTTCACCGTGCCTGCGGAATCGCGCACAGGCCCGCAGCGCATGCGTTACGGCGTGTCCCAGATGCTGCCCTGGTTCGGCAAACGCGACCTCAAGGCTTCCGTGGCCGAACATGAGGCAGCAGCCCTCTTGGCCCAGGCCCAGAGTGTCAAGCTGGCCCTTTTTCGGGATATCGAGGCCGCCTATTTCGAATACGCCTATCTTGGCAAGGCGCTGGAATCCGCTCGGGAGGAGTTGGAAATACTGAAGTATTTCGAGTCGTTGGTGGAAGTACGCTACGCCGTGTCCAGCGCCTCCTACGCGGACTTCACCCGCGTCCAGGTGGAGCGGGCCAGGGCGGAGGAGCGCATCGCCTCCCTGGAGGATTACCGGCTCCCCCTGTCCGAGCGCCTACGCACTCTGCTCGGCAGGCCCGCCGGCGAGATCCTGCCCATGCCCGAAGACGTGCCGTTCATGATTACGGGCTGGGATGACAGGCGGATCACTTCAGCCGTCACGGCGCAGAACCTGGCGTTGGCCGCCCTCGACGCCAAGGCCCAGGCCGCCGATGCGGCCGGGGATCTTGCGCGCCGGGAGTTCTTTCCGGACCTGACCGTTGGCGTGGAGTCCATCTACACCGACGCCCCGCGCATGGCCGGGGTGGTCAATGAAGGCAAGGACCCCGTGGCCATCACCTTCGGCATCAACCTGCCCTTCGACCAGGACGCCCGGCAGGCTGCGGTTCGGCAGGCGAAGAACTCCGCCCGGGCGACGCGTCTGGAGCGGGCGGACAAGGTCGCGGGCCTAGAGGCCCAAGCCAGCAGGCTGCTTTTCGGCATCCGCGACGGGTCCAGGCGCCTTGAGCTTCTGCGTGAGACCATCGTGCCCAAGGCGCGGCAGAATCTGGATGCCTCCATGGACGCGTACCAGGCGGGCAAGGCCTCCATGCTGGACCTGCTGACGGCCGAGAAGACGCTCATCGAGCTTGAACTGCAGTACCACCGGGTGCTGGCCGATCAGGCCGTGCGTCTGGCCGATCTCGATGTCCTGGCCGGGGAGGAGATCCCCCGCACATTTACGAGGACCCCGGCCCTGGCCGGGAAAGAACAGGCCCGCGACCTGCGGGTTACACTGACAAAACCCGAAGCCTCCAAGTGAGGCAAGGAGAACCATCATGAAAAAGCTCATTCTGCTCTGCGCGGCCGTGACCGTCTTCGCCTTTCTGTCCCTGTCCCAGGCCTGGGCCGCGCCCCAGACCGAATGCCCCGTCATGGGCGGGACCATCAACAAGGAACTCTATGTGGATTACAAGGGCGAGAGGGTGTACTTCTGCTGCGCGGGATGCCCCGAGACCTTCAAGAAAAATCCCGAGAAGTACATGAAGAAGCTCAAGGACGAAGGCATCGAGCTGGAGAAGGTCCCGGCCGAAGCCGCTCCTGCGGAAAAGAAACAGTAAACCTTCTTCGAGGGATGCATGAACGCGATACTCAGGAAATATGCGGTGTGGGCCACGGCCGGATGCCTGCTTGTGGCCCTCGGCCTCGGCGGGGGATACTTCTTGTGGGCTCCTCCCGGGTCCGAGCATGACGGTCACGACCATGCCGGACAGGAAACCGCCGAAGGCGCGCCCGCCGCGTCCCTGTGGACCTGCTCCATGCATCCCCAGATCAAGCTGCCCGAGCCCGGGCAGTGTCCCATCTGCTTCATGGACCTCATCCCCCTGGCCATCCCGGACGGCGATGACCGGCGGACGAGCCTGCGCCAGCTGACCCTCTCCGAGGACGCGGCCCGCCTGGCCGGCATCCGGGTGGAGGCGGCGCGCATGGCCGATGTGTCCGTGCAGACCCATCTCTTCGGCAAGGTCGCCTACGACGAGTCCCGCGTGGGCGTCATCACGGCCTGGATCGGCGGCCGCATCGACCGGCTCCATATCGACACCACCGGCGAGGTGGTCCGTGCCGGACAGGCCATGGCCCTGGTCTACAGCCCCGAACTGGTGGCGGCCCAGGCCGAGCTCATCCAGGCTGTGCGGGCCCGGGAGCGCGTGTCGGGCGGCAGCGGGCTGGTCGCGGAAGCCGCCCTGCGCATGGAGAACGCGGCCCGCGAGAAGCTGCGGCTGCTCGGCATGGGCAAGGCGCAGATCGAAGGCATGGTCAAGCGGGGAACCCCGGCCGACCACGTCACCCTGACCGCGCCCAAAGCGGGCATCGTCATCGAGAAGAAGGTCGTGGAGGGCATGTACGTGCAGACGGGCATGCCCATTTACGCCATCGCGGATCTCTCGAAGGTCTGGGTGGTTCTGGAAGCTTACGAGTCGGATCTGGTCTGGATGGCCCCGGGCAAGGAGGTCGCCTTCAGCGCCCAGGCTCTGCCGGGTCAGCAGTTCACGGGCAAGGTGGTCTATGTGGGCACGTCCGTGAACCCGGCCACGCGCACCGTGGAAGTGCGGGTGGAGGTGCCTAACCCCGAACTGGCGCTCAAACCCGGCATGTTCGTCAGTGCCGAGCAGACGGACGCGAATGCTGAGCGGGCGCGTGAACTGGTCATCCCTGCCTCGGCCCCCCTCATGACCGGCAAGCGGGCCGTGGTCTACGTGGCCGACCCCGACCGGCCGGGCAGCTACGAGGGCCGAGAGGTGGTCCTCGGGCCCAGGACTGACCAGGGCTACGTGGTCCGCGGCGGCATCGCCGAGGGTGAGCTGGTGGTGGTGCAGGGCAATTTCCGCATCGACGCGGCCCTGCAGATCGTGGCCCGGCCGAGCATGATGAACCCGGCCGAGGCCCCGGCTGCGAGCGGAGTGCGCTTCGCGGATGTCCCGCAGCCCTTCAGCGTCCGCCTGGCGGCCCTGGCCCAGCGCCTTGGAGTCGTCGAGGACGCGGTGGGCGCGGGGGACCTTGACGCCGTGCGCGGCGCGTACCACGATTTTGGCAAGGCCCTGAACGGCATTGACGGCGACGTCCTGGACGGTGAGGCGGCCCTGGAGTGGAAGGAGCTGTCCATGCTCCTGGGGAACGACGCCCTGCTTGGTTACGAGTCGGCCACCCCGCGTCGCGCGGTCCAGGTGCTGGACGACATGCGCAGCCATTTCGCCCGGGTCCGGGCCGCGTTTCCCCTGCAGGAACTCGCGGCGAAGATCGAGGCCCCCGCCGGGTTGCGCAGTGCCCTCGACGCCCTGTACGCCGCCTATGTTCCGGTGCAGGAGGCCCTGGCCGGCGATGACGCGAACACGGCCCACGCGGCCCTCGTCCTTTTCAGGCAGGCCCTCGGCCAGGCAGACGAGAGCGCCCGCCTGGCCGAAGGCGGCGGTGAATGGGGCGGCTACTCCGAGGCCATCGCATCGGGCCTGGCCGAGATGGAGCAGGCCGCCGACATGGACGGGCTGCGCGCCGGATTCTTCCCGCTGTCCGTGGCCATGACCAGAATGGTCGAGGCCTACGGCGCCGGGCAGGGGCCGGTTTACGAACTCTACTGTCCCATGGCCTTCGGCAATCAGGGTGCGACGTGGCTGCAGGGTGACCCGAAGGTCAACAACCCCTATTTCGGGGCCTCCATGCTGCGCTGCGGCGAGGTCAAACGTCAGCTGAAGGACGAGTAGGCATGAGCGCGCAAATGTCACTCATGGACCGCATCATCCGCTTCTGTCTGGACCAGAAGCTCGTCGTCGTGCTCCTGGTCTGCATGGCGCTGGGCTGGGGATTCCTCGTCGCCCCCTTTGCCTGGCACGCGCCGGGCATCGAACGCGACCCCGTGCCCGTGGACGCCATCCCGGACATCGGCGAGAACCAGCAGATCGTCTTCACCGCTTGGCCCGGCCGCTCGCCCCAGGACGTCCAGGACCAGATCACCTATCCCCTGACCGTGTCTCTTCTTGGCATGCCCGGCGTGAAGACCGTGCGCTCCTACTCCATGCTCGGGTTCTCGACCATCTACGTCATCTTCGACGAGGACGTGGAGTTCTACTGGTCCCGCACACGCCTGCTGGAGAAGATCAATTCACTGCCTCCGTCCACCCTGCCGTCTGACGTGCGCCCGACCATGGGCCCCGACGCCACGGCCTTGGGACAGGTCTTCTGGTACACCATCGAGGGCCGGGACCCCGAGGGCCGACCCACGGGCGGCTGGGATCCCGACGAGATCCGCAGCGTGCAGGACTGGTACGTGCGCTACGCCTTGACCTCGGCCGAGGGGGTCAGCGAGGTGGCCGGGGTGGGTGGCTTCGTGCGCGAATATCAGATTGAGGTCGATCCCGACGCCATGCGCGCGGCGAACGTCAGCCTGCCGGAGATTGTCGGTGCCCTGAAAATGGCCAATCTTGAGGTGGGCGCCGGGACCATGGAAGTCAACCGCGTGGAGTACGTCATCCGCGGTATCGGCTTCATCAAAAATCTCGACCAGGTACGGACCTCGGTCATCAAGATGCGCGACTCCATCCCCATCACCGTGGACGACGTGGCCCACGTCAGCTTCGGCCCGGCGAACCGGCGCGGCCTGCTGGACAAGGGCGGGGTGGAGGTGGTTGGCGGCGTGGTCACCGTGCGCTACGGCGAGAATCCCCTGGCTGCCATCGACGCGGTCAAGGCCGAGATCGAGCGCATCGCGCCCGGCCTGCCGGAGAAGGTCCTGGCTGACGGCACGCGCTCCAAGCTGACCATCGTGCCCTTTTACGACCGCTCGGGCCTCATCCACGAGACTCTGGACACACTCGGCGAGGCCCTCTGGCAGCAGATCCTGATCACCATCATCGTGGTCCTGGTGCTGGTCATGCACCTGCGCAGCTCCTTTCTCATCTCCGCGCTCCTGCCCTTGGCCGTGATGATGTGCTTCATCGCCATGAAGCAGTTCAGGGTGGACGCCAACATCGTGGCCCTGTCCGGCATCGCCATCGCCATCGGGACCATGGTCGACATGGGCATCATCATCTGCGAGAGCATCCTGCAGAAAATAGACTCCTCGCCTGAGGACACGCCCATGGCCCAGGTGGTCTTCGAGGGTGCCTCGGAGGTCGGCAGCGCGGTGCTCACGGCCGTGAGCACGACCATCGTGGGCTTTCTGCCCGTGTTCTTCATGACCGGGGCCGAGGGCAAGCTGTTCGGCCCCCTGGCCTACACCAAGACCTTCGCCCTCATCGCCTCCATCATCGTGGCCCTGACCATCCTGCCGGCGGCGGCCGCGCTCATTTTCCGTCGCAGACAGATGCGGCCTTCCCTGTGGTTCGTGGCCGCGCTGGTGACCGCGGGCCTTGTCGTGGCGGTCTGGAAGTCCTTCTGGATCGGGATGGGTCTTGTCGTGGTCGGCATCTACCGCCTGGTTTACGACCGTTTGCCCGAATGGTGGCAGACCCGGCTGCGCTGGGGCGCGAGCATCGGGCTGGCCCTCGCCGTGGCCGTGTTCCTGGCTCTGGACTGGCTGCCGCTGGGACTGGAGAAGGGGCGGACGGTCAACACTCTTTTCGTGCTCGGCCTCATCGGCCTGCTGATGGGTTTTTTCCAGGCCTTTCGCCTTGCATACGAGCCGCTTCTGAAAGTCTTCCTGCGGCACAAGGGCCTTTTTCTGATCATTCCGGCCTTTCTGACCGCATTTGGCGGGATCGTCTGGCTCGGGGCCGCGCCATTTCTGTCCGTCCTGCCCGAGGGGCTGCGCACGAGCCGGCCCATAGTGGCCTTTGTCCACGCCTTTCCGGGCCTGGGCAAGGAGTTCATGCCGCCCCTTGACGAAGGCTCCTTCCTCTACATGCCGACCACCATGCCCCACGCCTCCCTGGGCGAGGTCAAGGAGCTTCTGGCCCTGCAGGACATGTCCATTCAGGCCATCCCGGAAGTGGAAAGCGCCGTGGGCAAGCTCGGCCGCGCGGATTCGCCCCTGGATCCGGCGCCCGTGTCCATGGTCGAGACCGTCATCAACTATAAGAGCGAGTATCTGCTGGACGCGCAGGGCAAGCGCCTGCGCTTTGTCTGGCACGAGGATGCCCGGGACTATTTCCGCGATGCGGGCGGCACGCCGGTTCCGGCGTCCGACGGCATGCACTATCTGGTGCGCGGCTGGTTCGAGCGCGACGAACAGGGCCGCCTCATCCCCGACGAGGACGGACAGCCCTTCCGGCTCTGGCGGGCCGCGCTGGACCCGGAGCTGAACCGGGGGCGGAGCGCCTGGGACGGGATCAGATCCCCCGATGACATCTGGGACGAGATCGTCAGGGCCGCCGAAGTGCCGGGCATGACCTCGGCCCCGAAGCTGCAGCCCATTGCCGCGCGCATCGTCATGCTCCAGTCGGGCATGCGCGCGCCCATGGGCGTCAAGGTCAAGGGGCCGGACCTTCAGACCATCGAATCCGTGACCATGGAGGTGGAGCGGTTGCTAAGGGAAGTGCCCATGGTCCAGCCGGCCGCAGTGGTGGCGGACCGCATCGTGGGCAAGCCGTATCTTGAGATCGTTCCGGACCGTGAGGCCATCTCGCGCTACGGCATCATGCTCGCAACGGTGCAGGAGATCATCCAGGCCTCCGTGGGCGGCATGGTGGCGACCACGACCATCGAGGGCCGCGAGATCTATCCCCTCCGGGTGCGTTACATGCGCGACCTGCGCGATTCCGTCGAAAGCCTGGAACGCATCCCCGTGCCTGCGGCGAGCGGCAGGCAGATTCCGCTGGGGCAGCTGGCCGAGATCCGCTATGTGCGCGGTCCCCAGGCCATCAAGAGCGAGGACACGTTTCTGCTCGGCTACGTGCTCTTCGACAAGAAGCCGGGCTATGCGGAAGTGGATGTCGTCGAGTCGGCCAAGGCGTATCTGGAGCAGCAGCGCGCGGATGGCAACCTGGTCATCCCGGCGGGGGTGACCATCGAATTCGCCGGGAGCTACGAGAACCAGGTCCGCGCCCAGAAGAAGCTCATGGTCGTTCTGCCCGTGGCCCTCTTGCTGATCGTCATCATCCTCTATCTGCAGTTCGGATCCATCGCGACCACGCTCATGGTCTTCTCGGGCATCTTCACGGCTTGGTCCGGCGGATTCACCATGATCTGGCTCTACGGGCAGGATTGGTTCCTGAACTTCCATGTGGCCGGGGTGGACATGCGCGCGCTCTTCCAAGTGCACCCCATCAACCTGAGCGTGGCCATCTGGGTAGGGTTCCTGGCTCTTTTCGGCATCGCCTCGGACGACGGCGTGCTCATGGCCACCTTCCTGGACGAGAGCAAGGCGCGCAAAAAGCCCGACTCCGTCGCGGCCATCCGGGCCATGGTCCTGGAAGGGGCGGGGCGGCGCATACGCCCGGCGGTCATGACCTCGGCCACGACCATCCTGGCCCTGGTGCCCATCCTGACCTCATCCGGCCGGGGCTCGGACATCATGATTCCCATGGCCATTCCGTCCTTTGGCGGCATGGTCTTTGCGACGATCACGGTCTTCGTGGTGCCGGTGCTGTACTGCTGGGTGGAGGAATGGAAGCTGCGGTGGAGGAGGGGCTGAAGAGACCCGGATGCACGGAAAAAGCCCCGTGCTTTCGCGCGGGGCTTAGGATGTGTTTCCCGGAACCTCCGGGGGGGCGGGATGAATCCCGTTATGGTCGGATGTGGCGTCCCCAAGGGGATTTGAACCCCTGTTATCGGCGTGAAAGGCCGGTGTCCTGGACCGAGCTAGACGATGGGGACGCAAGTTGGCTGGGCGACTTAGATTCGAACTAAGATTGACGGAGTCAGAGTCCGCTGTCCTACCGTTGAACGATCGCCCAGCAGCGAAAAGTCTCATTAGGGAAAGAGACTTCGGCTGTCAAGGTCGAAAAACGTCGCCTTTCACCAAGTGCCTCCGGCGGAGAGATCCGGGCTGTACATGGTTTTCAGGACGAGGATGTCGGAGTCCGAAAAGAGGCTGTTTTTTTCTTCCTGCGCCTGCCTGGAGTTGAGAACCGTGTCGGTGGTTGCCTTGGGGTGGGTCATGATGCCCAGGGCGTGCATCAGTTCGTGGCGGACGATCCAGAGTTTTTGTCCGCCAGAGGTCTGGAAGTTCAAATGCAGGACGATGTCGGCCTTCCTGATGACCCCGTTGCGTGAGGCCAGCAGGGTGAACCCCCGGATGCGGTCACCAATTTCTTTCCAGCCTGCCATGCCTTGAGAACTCTTGGTCACGGCCTCCTGCCATTCCTCCTTCGAGTCGGTCAGAAAGAATCGGATATTGGCCTGATTCATGGACGAGACCTGCTTGAAGGATAGCTGCGGTAAGATGCGCCGCATCTCGTTTGTCACCGTATCAATATAATATTGTCCTTCAAGGCGGTCCTTGCCGCCGATCCAGAAGAGTACGGGTTCCTCGAAGCGCGTGATCCTGCCGTCTGGAATGTAGTCGCGCAGGAGCGCGTCCGTGTCGGCGCGGACCTGTGCGGGCAGGAACAGCAGAACGATAACGAAAAGCAAGAGCGAGGGCCTGCTCATTTTTCCTCCGGGATATCGAGATCCGGGCGGAAATGCCTGACGTATGCGCGGTAGCATGACGTCACGGGCGAGGACGGGTCCATGCAGGGCAGGAGGTTGCCGAGGACGTCGGGCTTGGGGGCCGGGGGCCGGGGCGGGAATTTTGGCAGCAGGGACTCGTCCAGGGCGGGACGGCCGGCCATGAGTTCAATCTGAACTTTTTGAAAAAATGCGTTGCCCAGGAACGCGTTGGCCTTGTCCAGGATGTTTTGGGCAAAGTAGGAAAACTCCTGCATGACCATGGAGTTGGTCGCGCCGAGAAGCATGGTGGTTTTCCGGTGTCCCAGGGGGCGGATCATCTCGGCGATCTCCGGACCGAGGATTTCGGGCCAGTGTCTCCACAACCGGGCGATGGCCAGCTCCAGGGCAGCCTCAGGCGTGCCGAGGACCGTGTTCAACGCCTCGGACGCGGAGCGTACTTTCTTTTCGCGTTTGTGCATGCAACCTGCCTAACCGTCTTGTCTGCGCCCTGCAAGACTGGTTCTTGACCTTTGCGGGGAGGGCATGTAGGCGAGCCTATATCAGGATATCTTGATATATAAAAATAACCACCTGCGCCACTCATGAAACTTCTGACCCAGACCAAGGCCCTGGCCGATGAAACCAGGCTCCGACTCATCGGCGTGCTCGCCGCCCACGAACTCAACGTGGGCGAGATCGTGCAGGTTCTGGATATGGGCCAGTCGCGCATCTCGCGGCATCTCAAAATTCTCATGGATGCCGGTCTTGTGGTCTGTCAGCGCCATGGCCTTTGGGCCTTCTATTCGTCTTCCTCGGCCAACGGTTCACGCGCGCTGCTTGCGGCCGTGCTGGAAGGGCTCAAGGGATTGCCCGAGCATCGTCAGGATCTGGAGCGCGCCGCACAGGTCCTGAATGATCGCCGCCTTTCGACGACCCGCTTTTTTGACGGCATCGCTTCGGACTGGAATCGCCTGAGCCGTGAAATGCTCGGCGATTTCGCGCTGGGACCGGCCATCATGAAACGTCTTGCCGCCTCGGAGACAAAGCGGGGCACCGTGGTCGATCTGGGCTGCGGGCCTGGGCTTCTGCTTGGGCATCTGGCCGGCGCGGCAGGATGCGTCATCGGCGTGGACAACTCTCCGCGCATGCTCGACGCGGCGGCCAAGCTCCTGCCCGAGGGTCTGGAGGTCAGCCTGCGCATCGGCGATCTCGAGCATCTGCCGCTGCGCGACGCGGAGGCGGACGCGGCCATCATGTCGCTGGTGCTGCACCATCTGGCCGCGCCCCAGGACGGCATCGCCGAGATGGGCCGGGTGGTCCGGCCCGGAGGGCAGGCGGTGCTGGTGGACTTTCTGCTGCACGACAACGAGACCCTGCGCACGCGCTATGGCGACCGCTGGCTCGGTTTTTCCCCCGACGACCTGCAGGCGTGGATGGAGAAGGCCGGATTTCAGGAACTGGCCTGCGAGCGGCACTCCGTCAATCTTGGGCTGACCCTCATGGTCATCACCGCCCGCCGGGAAGAATTTTCAGTTTAACATCAGGTGGCCAAGGCCACAGCCAAGGAAAGGAGATACCATGACGTTACCTATTGACCCGAAGCTTGATCACAAGGTCGCCGACATGAGTCTGGCCGATTGGGGATCCAAGGAAATGCAGCTGTCCGAACGCGAAATGCCGGGACTGATGGCGCTCATCGACAAGCACGGCAGCGAAAAGCCCCTGAAGGGCCTGCGCGTGACCGGCAGCCTGCACATGACCATCCAGACGGCCATGCTCATCAAGACCCTGCATGCGCTCGGTGCGGACGTGCGCTGGGCCTCCTGCAACATTTTTTCCACCCAGGACCATGCCGCTGCAGCCATTGTCGACCAGGGCCTGGCCAAGGTTTTTGCCTGGAAGGGCGAGACCCTTGAAGATTACTGGTGGTGCACGGAGATGGCCCTGACCTGGCCCGACGGCTCCGGCCCGGACCTCATCGTCGATGACGGCGGAGACGCGACCCTGCTGGTGCACGAAGGCGTGAAGGTCGAGAAGGACCCGGCACTGCTGGCCCGGACCACGGACAACAAGGAATTCCGCTGCGTGCTCGACCGTCTCATCGAAAGCGCCAAGACCGATTCGCAAAAGTGGACCAAGATCGCCGCCCGCATCCGTGGCGTTTCCGAAGAGACGACCACCGGCGTGCATCGCCTCTACCAGATGGCCAAGAACGGGGAACTGCTTTTCCCGGCCTTCAATGTCAACGATTCCGTGACCAAATCGAAGTTCGACAACCTCTACGGCTGCCGCGAGTCCCTGGCTGACGGCATCAAGCGGGCCACGGACATCATGGTCGCGGGCAAGGTCGTTCTGGTCTGCGGCTACGGCGACGTGGGCAAGGGCTGCGCCCAGTCCATGCGCGGCTTCGGCGCGCGCGTGCTCATCACCGAGGTTGACCCCATCTGCGCCCTGCAGGCGGCCATGGAAGGCTACGAGGTCACGACCATGGCCAAAGGTTGCCAGGAAGCGGACATCTTCGTCACGGCCACGGGCAATTACCATGTCGTGCGCGGCGAGCACATGCAGGCCATGAAGGACGAGGCCATCATCTGCAACATCGGCCACTTCGACAACGAGATCGACATGGGCTTCCTGGAGGATACTCCCGGCTGCACCAAGGTCACGGTCAAGCCGCAGGTGGATAAATGGACCCTGCCTTCCGGCAAGAGCCTCATCATCCTGGCCGAGGGGCGCCTTGTGAACCTGGGTTGCGCCACCGGCCACCCCAGCTTCGTCATGTCCAATTCCTTCACCAACCAGGTTCTGGCCCAGCTCGATCTGGCCAGGAACGACTATCCCCCGCAGGTCATGACCCTGCCCAAGATCCTGGACGAGGAAGTGGCCCGCCTGCATCTGGCGCGCCTGGGCGTGGAGCTTGAGACCCTGTCCACGGAGCAGGCCGACTATATCGGCGTGCCCGTGACCGGCCCGTTCAAGCCCGATCATTATCGTTATTAACAACCTCCCTGTGTAAAAGGAGATTTTTCATGATTCTCAATGCCGATCACTATCTGTTTACGTCCGAATCCGTGACCGAAGGGCACCCCGACAAAATCGCGGACCAGATCTCCGATGCCGTGCTCGACTGCCTGCTGGCTCAGGACCCCCGCTCCCGCGTGGCCTGCGAGACCCTGGTCACCACCGGCATGGCCGTCATCGCCGGTGAAATCACGACCGAAGCCTATGCCGACCTGCCCGAGATCGTGCGCTCCACGGTGCGCGAAATCGGTTACGTCAGCTCCGACATGGGTTTTGATGCCAACACCTGCGCCGTCCTGTCCTCCATCGACAAGCAGTCCCCGGACATCGCCATGGGCGTTGACCGCGCCAAACCCGAGGACCAGGGCGCCGGCGACCAGGGCATGATGTTTGGCTATGCCACGGTCGAGACCAGCTCGCTCATGCCCGCGCCCATCTACTACGCCCACGGACTCAGCCGCAGGCTGGCCGAGGTGCGCAAGAGCGGCATCCTCAATTTCCTGCGCCCGGACGGAAAGACCCAAGTCTCCGTTGAATACCACAAGGGCAAGCCGGTGCGCATCGACAACGTTGTCGTGTCCTCTCAGCACACCCCCGAGGTGACTTACGAGGAGATCGTCGAAGGCATCAAGCGCGAGGTCATCGCCAAGGTCATGCCGGCTGAAATGATGGACGAGAAGACGCGCATCTACATCAACACCACGGGCCGCTTCGTGGCCGGCGGTCCCCTGGCCGACTGCGGCCTGACCGGCCGCAAGATCATCAACGACACCTACGGCGGCATGGGCAACCATGGCGGCGGTGCCTTCTCCGGCAAGGATCCGTCCAAGGTCGACCGCTCGGGCGCCTACATGGCCCGCTACGTGGCCAAGAACATCGTGGCCGCCGGCCTTGCGGGCACCTGCGAAGTTCAGATCGCCTACGCCATCGGCGTGGCCGAGCCGGTTTCGGTGCTGGTCACCACCGGCGGCACGGGCGTGGTTCCGGACGAAGTCCTGACCAAGGCCGTGCGCGAGGTCTTCGACCTGCGTCCGTATTATATCATCAAAAGATTGAACCTGATTCAGCCCATCTACAAAAAGAGCGCCTGCTACGGCCATTTCGGCCGCGAAGACTTCGTCTTCCCCTGGGAAGTGACCGATGCCATCGCGGACCTGAAGACCGCCGCCAAGATTTAGCTCGAACCTGATTCAGCATGCGGGGCGGAAAGGAACATTCCTTTTCCGCCCTTCTTTGTTTTCATGCGTCCTTGACCGGGCTGGCCGAGAGGGACAAGAAAAGCCATGTCCTCGTCCACAAAGAACACCGCACGCACGCCCACGGACGCCATCCTCGAGAGCATTTCCGATGGGGTGTTCACCGTCGACCTTGAGTGGCGCATCACGTCCTTCAATCGCGCCGCGGAAGAGATCACCGGAGTGTCCCGCTCCGAGGCCATCGGACGCCTGTGCTCCGAGGTCTTCCGTTCCAGCCTCTGCGTCGACAATTGTCCCCTGCAGGACACGCTTGCGAGCGGGAAGCCGCGCATAGGCACCTGCGGGTACATCATCACGGCCCAGGGGGACCGCATCTCCATCAGCGTGTCCACGGCGGTTTTTCGTGACGAAAACGGCCAGGTCATGGGCGGAGCCGAAACATTCCGCGATCTCTCGGAAATTGACGCATTGAAGCGCGAGATCGAAGGCCGCTACCATGTCGGCGAGCTCTTCAGCCGCAGTCCGCGCATGCACAAGCTTTTCTCCATGCTGCCTGCCATCGCCGCCAGCCCCAGCACGGTCCTGCTCACCGGAGAGACCGGCACCGGCAAGGAACTCTTCGCCCGTACCATCCATTCCCTGAGCGCTCACGCCAGCGGGCCTTTCATTGCCGTCAACTGCGCGGCCCTGCCCGACACCCTGCTCGAGTCCGAACTCTTCGGGGTCAAGGCCGGAGCCTACACCGGGGCAAATCGTGACCGGCTGGGCCGTTTTGCCCAGGCCCGGGGCGGGACGATTTTTCTGGACGAGATCGGCGAGATCAGCCCGGCCCTGCAGGTGCGCCTCCTGCGCGTGCTGCAGGAGCGGACCTTCGAGCCGCTCGGGTCCTCGAAAACCGAATCCACCGACGCCCGCGTCATTGTAGCCACCAACCGCAACCTGACGGAGCTGATCCGGGCCGGCGAATTCCGCGAAGACCTCTATTATCGAATCAATGTCATCCGCCTGGAGCTGCCTCCGTTGCGTGAACGCAAGGACGATCTGCCGCTCTTGGTGGAACAGTTCATCCGCCGCCTCAACCGCATCCAGGGGCGCACGGTCACGGGCATAGGCACCGAGTCCCTGTCCCTGCTCATGGCCCATGACTGGCCGGGCAACATCCGGGAGCTCGAAAACTGCATCGAGAGGGCCTTCGTGCTTTGCGGCGAAGGCCGCATCGACATCGACCACCTGCCCGACGAACTTACCCTTCTTGCTCCTCGCGGACATTTCGGCGATGGCCGCACGATGCACGACATGCTCGACAGGCAGGCCATTCACACGGCCCTGGAGCGCAATGCCTTCAATCGTCTGGCCGCGGCCCGCGAGCTTGGCATCCACAAAACCACGCTCTTTAGGCGCATGAAGCGCCTTGGCATGGCGTTGCCCGAGCGCGACGGCCGTTCCTCTCCAAAAGAGTAGCTTCGGCGCTACCTTGTTGTCCGCCTGTGGTGCGTTCACGCCCCTCTCCGAGGTGGTCTTTTTTTCTTAAAATACAGTATTATCAGAATCTTGTATTCTTTTTTCGCGCGACCTTCCGGCGGCACGCCTCATGCTTTGCAGAGCTCAAAGAGGAGCCCTAATGTCGCGTATTGCCTTGCACCACTGGCAGGATCGCATCGCGCCGGTCTTTGATGTCGGCGGGCGTATCCTTTTGCTGGCCGAAGGGACCCGGGAGCGGGAAGAACATGTCCTGCTGCGCGACGAGCCTTTGCACAGGGCCGAGGACCTGATTCGCCTTGACGTCGGGACGCTCATCTGCGGGGCCATTTCAAGGTCCATGCAGGAGGCCCTTGCGGCCGGGGGGATCACGGTTGTCGGTTTCATAGCCGGCGATCTGGAACGGGTCATCGCGGCCTGGGAACATGGCGATCTGGATGAGACTTTTGACATGCCGGGTTGCCGGGGCAGAGGCCGAGTCCGCAAGAGAGGCATAGGGCGATCAACAACTAACCGCGCATCGTGGAGAGATTGAATGGAGAATATGGAAAATAACGCCCAAAGGGCCAGTTCGTGCGATTCATGCAAGGATTCCAGCTGTTCGGCGGCCAGGCGCGAGCTGGATGAAAACGATCAGGACTTCGAGGAACGCCGCGCCCTGCAGTCCCGGCTGTGCCATATCGGTCACAAGATCATGGTCATGTCCGGCAAGGGCGGCGTGGGCAAGAGCACCGTGGCCGTGAACCTGGCCATTGGGCTCATGCTCGCGGGCAAGAAGGTCGGCCTTCTCGACGTCGACATCCACGGCCCCAGCATACCGACCATGCTCGGTCTTGAAGGGGCGAACATCGAAGCAGGGCCTGGCGGTCTCATGCCGGTGGAACTCGGGCACCTCAAGGTCATGTCCATGGGTTTTCTGCTGCGCAACCCCGATGACGCGGTCATCTGGCGCGGTCCGGTCAAGGGCAACGTCATCAAGCAGTTTTTGAGAGACGTGGATTGGGGCGATCTGGATTACCTGATCATCGACGCCCCTCCCGGCACAGGCGACGAGCCCCTGTCGATCTGTCAGCTCATCAACCCCATCGACGGAGCCGTGGTGGTGACCACGCCGCAGCGTGTGGCGGCCATGGATGTGCGCAAGTCCATCACGTTCTGCGCTCAGGTCGGCATGAAGGTGCTGGGAGTAGTGGAGAACATGAGCGGCTTCGTGTGTCCCAAATGCGGCGAGCTGACCCATATTCTACGTTCCGGCGGCGGGCGGCTCATGGCTGAAGACATGGGCGTTCCCTTTCTCGGCTCCATTCCCATCGACCCGATGGTGGCCGAGGCGGGCGACATGGGAGAGGCGTTCGTCATGCATCATGCCGCAAGCCCTACGGCGGAACTCATGCGCCGGGTTGTCGCGCCGCTGCTGGAGCTGCCAACTGTCAAACAGGAAGCCTGATCCAGGAGAACCCATCATGCACAAAACCGTACTGACGGTGCTGGTCGACAATCAGGCCGGCTTCGGATGCCTGGCGGAGCATGGCTTCGCCTTGTGGATAGAGCATGGCGACGGGCACATCCTGCTCGACACCGGCCAGGGCACCGCCCTGGCCGAGAACGTCCGGGCGCTGGGGATCGATCTGGGCCGCACCGACACGCTTGTCCTGAGCCATGGCCATTACGATCATACCGGCGCGGTGCCCATGGTCCTCGGGGCCGCGCCGGAGGTTCGGGTGTATTGCCATTCGGGCGTGACCGAGCCCCGCTACAGCATCTCGGGCGGCGAGGCCAGGGACATCCGCATGCCCATGTTTTCAATGCGGGCCCTGGCCACTCTGCCCGTGGAGCGCATGCGCTGGAACAGCGGGCCCCAGCTGCTCGGCGACGGGATCGGCCTGAGCGGTTTGATTCCGAGGTGGACGGATTTCGAGGACGCAGGGGGGCCTTTCTACTTCGATCCTCACGCCTTGCGCTCCGATCCCGTCCACGACGACCAGGCCCTGTGGATCAGCACCGAAAAGGGGCTGATCGTCTGCGTGGGCTGCTGTCACGCGGGGCTGATCAACACCCTCACCCATCTGCAGGAGATCACCGGCGAAAGCCGTATCCACGCCGTGATCGGCGGCCTTCATCTGGGCTCGGCCAGTCCGCAGCGGCTGGAAAAGACCGCGCGGGCCCTGCGTGACATGCAGCCCGGCCTGTTGGTCCCATGCCACTGCACCGGGGAGGGGGCTATAGCCTACCTGCGCGACCATCTGGACTGTCCCGTGCACACTGGCTACTGTGGATTCCGCATGGACGCGTCCGAACCCTGATACGATGCGTGCGCGGATTTCCGGCCGCGACGACATTCTCTGGAGCATTGCATGACCTACATCATCCATCCCATCGTCATGGGCACCAAGGTCTTCGACAAGGGCATGATGACCTATCAGCACGACTACGGCACGCCCTACACCATCCCCATCTACTGCTGGTACCTGGAGGGCGGGGACAAGAAGATCCTGGTGGACACGGGCGAGATGCACCCGGTGATCTCGGAGGAGCGGGAAAGGGCCATCGGCGGGAAGATCCACACCTTCGACGAGGGGCTGGCCCGGTTTGGCCTTACGCCCGAGGACATCGACATCGTCCTGCACACCCATCTGCACAACGACCACTGCGAGAACGATGCCCGGTGCGTGAACGCGAAGATCTACGTCCACGAAAAGGAACTTGCGTGCATCCACGACCCGCACCCTCTCGATTTTCGCTACCTCGAAGACTACATCGAGGAGGTGGAGGAGAACGGTCAGATCGTGCCGCTGACGCGTGACACCCAGATCGCACCCGGCATCACCATGATCCACACCCCGGCCCACACCGAGGGCGGCATGTCCGTGCGCGTGGAGACGGACAGGGGCAGCGTCCTCATCTGCGGCTTCTGCACCATCCTGGAAAATCTCTATCCGCCCAAGGCGGTCACGGCCATGGAGATGGAGGTCATCTCCCCCGGAACCCACGTCAACGCCTACGAGGCATACGAAACCCTGGTCCGGGCCAAGACCCTGGCCGACCACATCCTGCCCCTGCACGAACCGAAATGGGCCGGGATGGAGAGCGTGCCGGAATAATGCTGGTCATCAAGTGCGCGGCCTGCCGCAAGAAATTGTGGCGCTACCGCAAGCTGGGCCCTGGCGAGGTCTTGCGGTGCCACCGGGAGCGGATCGAGAAGGTCTGGATTCTGGAGGAACGGGACGGCAAGGTCTGGTGCCAGTGCGGCAAGGCCGTCGGCATCGACAAGGGGACGTTCATCAAGATGAACAAGAACGCGTTCACGTATTCGGGGACGAAGATCGATATCTAGGCTGATAGACAAGGCGGCGGTCGGAAAATAGCCCGTTTCGGGGAAGTCTCTCTGATTGGAATGCAGGTAAAATATTGCAGTTGACCGCACCTCCACTGTGTCATTCCCGCGCAGGCGGACGTGTCAGGCTGCGCGGGAGATCCATGTCTTTCAACCCCTTGAAAATAAAGAAGAATGGCCGTGTAGAGTAGATGTGCGGCGCAGGGCGGCCGCGTGCCGGGGCATTTCGGGGCGGGCCCGCCGAAACTCCTTCTCCGGCCTCGTAATGCTTTCCCGCCGCGTGCAGGGACAGGCTTTTGCGTTTCGGGTGATGGAGCGACGGGGAAGCAAACGATGCCTGGATCAGTCAGACAGTCGCCGGCCCCGCCCCGAAACGCCCCGCCCCGCTCCTGCCGAGCTTTGGGTGGAAGGGGATTCGCCCAGCATGCCTTTCTCTTGTTCCTTCTAGCGAGCCTTGGGCGCGAACCGAATTCGCACGATGCGGCGGCGTTCGACCCGTTTGACCTTGAAAACTCCTTCCCTGATCGGCACTTCATCGCCGGGCTCCAGGACTTTTCCAGCCTGGGCCAGGAGGAAGCCTGCCACGGTGTTGTAGGCTTCGTCCTCTGGCAGGCGCAAACCCAGTTTGCGGTTGGCGTCGCGTACGGCGAGCATCCCGTCGAGGATGAAGTCCGCGCCGTCGCGCACGATCTGTGAGCGCACTTCTTCGTCGTATTCGTCATTGATCTCGCCGACGATTTCTTCCAGCACATCCTCCAGGGTAACCAGACCTTCGAGTCCGCCGTATTCGTCCATGACGAAGATAAGGTGGGTTCGTGTGGCCTGCATCTGTTTTAAGAGGCTGCCCAGGCGTTTGCCCGAGGGGACGAAGGCGGGCGGGTGCAAGAGGGCGGTCATGGAAAAGACCAGCCCCGGTTCACGGGCCATGAACGGTTCCATGTCCTGGCGGAAGAGCACCCCGACCACGTCGTCCAGGTCCGCGCCATAGACGGGCAGGCGGGAGTAGCCGTGAATCCGGAAGGCTTCGAGGACCTCGTCCAGGGTGGAGGTCACAGGCAGGGCCACGATCTCGGAGCGCGGGATCATGGCCTCGCAGGCTTCGGTGGTGTTGAAGTCGAAGGCGCGGCGGATGAGGCGGCGCTTTTCTTCTTCGATCTGTCCGCTGGAGTAGCTGGCGTCGATGAGCATGCGCAGTTCGTCTTCGGTGTAGACGGAGCCGTGAGTGGCGCTGGGCGTGAAACCGAGCAGACGCACCGTGCGCGTTCCGGACCAGTCGAGCAGACGGATCGGCCAGTAGAAGATGCGGTAGAAGATTTCCATGGGCAGTGCGATGGCCAGGGCGGTCTTCTCGGCCCGCTCCAGTGCGATGGTCTTGGGCGCGAGCTCTCCGAGGACGATGTGCAGGAATGTGATCAGGCTGAAAGCGATGGCGAACGAGATGGAGTGCAGCACGGCGGGGGGGACCCGGCCTTCGAGCAGGGGGTTCAGCAGTTCTGCGATGGCGGGCTCGCCGATCCAGCCCAGGGCGAGGGAGGACAGGGTGATGCCCAGCTGGGTGGCGGAAATGTAGGCGTTCAGGTGGTCGATGAGGCGCAGCAGCAGTTTGGCTTTTTTGTTTCCACTTTCCGCCAGGGTTGCGATACGCGAACGCCGTACGCCCACGAGGGCGAACTCCGAAGCCACAAAAAAACCGTTGGCCAGGACCAGCAGCAGGACCAGCAGCAGGAATGCTAAAGAGCGGAGCATGAAGAAATCCTTGATGAAATACGGGCTGTTTGAACTTTGGGCTGCGTGGTCGTATCCCGCGCGGCGTTCTCGATCATCTGTAACCATGATCGCCCGTCAGGGTAAAGACGCAAATGGGGCTGACGCCAAAATTTCGCGAATGCCGGATCAGTCGTCGATTTCGATCAGTCCGAGGCGTGCGGCGTGGCGCACGAAGGCCACGGGGCTTTTTATGCCGAGCTTGGTCATGATGGCGTAGCGGTGGTTGAGGACGGTCTTTCGGGACACGAAGAGCTTGGCCGCGATTTCTTCCGGAGTCAGCCCTTCCGCCAGCAGACGCATGACCTGCTGTTCGCGTAGCGAGAGGCTGCCGTATGATGCGTCCAGGGTCTTGGCCTTGCGGCCGGAGATGTCGTTCAGTCGACGCAGGACCGAGGGCGAGAGGGAGCCGTCGAGATATTGCCCGCCGGAGAGAACGGTTCCGATGGCTTGCAGGATTCCTTCGCCTCCTGATTCCTTGGACATGTAGCCGCTGGCTCCGGCCTGGAAGGCGGCGGCGATGAAATCGAGTTTGGCGTGCATGCTGACGATGAGTACGGGCAGGTCCGGCCGCGAGGCGCGGATTTCCCGGGTGAGCTCGATGCCGCTGCCGTCGGGCAGGGAGATGTCGATGACCGCCAGATCCGGGGCCAGGGTTTGGGTCAGGCGCAGTCCTTCGGCGCAGGTTCCGGCCTCGCCGACGACGCAGAAGTCGGATCTGGTGCCGAGGCGGGCTTTGAGGCCGTCACGGTAGAGCGGGTGATCGTCGATGATGAGGATGCGCTTAGGCGTGCTCATTGCTGCTCCTGTTGAGCGGGGTTTCGATGCGGATGTGCAGGCCTTGTCCGGGCTTGGAGCGAAAGCTGATCTTGCCGCCCAGGAGTTTGACCCGCTCGCGCATGCTCCACAGCCCCATGCGTTTGGTGCGACCGGCCTGGGACAGGCAGCGGTCCATGTCCGCGCCGCAGCCGTCGTCCTCGATGCGTACCAGCAGATTGGGATAGGATCCCAGCAGGCGGATGATCACGCGGCTGGCCTTGGCGTGTTTGCGCACATTGTTCAAGGCTTCCTGGATGAGGCGGTAGATGTTGATCTGGGTGTCGAAATCAAAGGCGACCCCGCCAAGCCCGTCGGCAAAGACGTCGACGGCGATGCCGTGGCGCAGGGAGAAATCCTCGCAGTGCGCGAGCACGGTTTCGACCAGGCCAAGCTCGGTCAGGCCCGGCGGGAGCAGGCCGTAAGCCAAATCGCGGATGGAGCGGATGGCCGTGCCGAGTCTCTCGGCGACGGCACCGTTCTGGGCACGCCAGGGCCCGTTTTCGGGCAGACCGCAGCCGATGCGATCCAGTTCGGCCCGGGCCAGGGAGAGGTCCTGGGCCAGGTGGTCGTGCAGTTCGCGGGCGATGCGCTGGCGTTCGTTTTCCTGGGCCATGATCAGCTCCTGGGACAGGGCGCGCATCTGTTCCTCGGCCCGTCGCTGGGCCACGATGCGGCCGATCTGGTCGGCTACGGCGTCGATGAGGCTGCGTTCCTCGCGCAGAAAAGGACCCTCATCGCTGTCCGGACGTTCCTCCAGATAGCAGACTTCGACCGCGCCGCATTCGTCTGCGTCGATGACGATGGGACTGGATTGGCACCATCGGGTGCGCGCGAAGTTGCCGGAGTTGTGCCGCGTGTCGCCAAGGCGGATGGAGGCACAGGAGATGTCAGGATATTGCCAGGAAGAGCGGATCAGGTCGGCGATGCCTGTCAGGAGCTCATTCAGCGGCTGTTCGCGATGCTGGGCCAGCCTGCTGATGCCGTAGAGGCAATTGAGTTCTTTTATGCGTTCAAGCAGATCGTGCTGAGTCTTGCGGCTCTGGGCCACGAATATCATCCACTCTTCTTTCGAGGCGGGAAATTCTTCGGTGCTGTCGGGGCGGATGGTCATGAGCGTTTCTCCTGGGCAACGGGCGCGTTGGCCGTGTAGCACAGGATGGGGCAGGGGGCCAGGGGCGGAACCGGCATGCGGCCGGTTCGCCCCTGGGCATTCATGCTGATCAGGACAGGATCTTGCGTGCGATTTCGTCCTGCACGTCGGTAATGAACCGGATGCCGGTCTCGTGCGCGGTTTCGCGGTTGGCGGAGACGATGTCGCCGCGGGTGATCTCGGTGACCGAGAACTTGCGGGCACCGGCCAGGAGCTGCTGCAGGCCCGCGCCGAGCTTGTCGGCCAGGGTCCAGGCGGCGATGGCACCGTAGGGCACATTTTTCATCTCGTCGGCACCGATTCTGGCCTTGAGGGACTCGTAGCCCGCAAAGATCTGTTCTGGGCTTTCCCCGATGTCTTTTACGGTCTTGGGCAGGGTATCCCAGTTGCCGGCGACTTTTTCCTTGCGGTCGGGGTTCAGCGCTCCTTCGATGTTGGAGCCCAGGAAACCGGGGATCATGAGCGTGCGGCCCATGCAGATCAGTTTGACGAAGGGGGCGCCCAGCGCCAGGGCCTTGAAGATGTGGTCCTCACGGGCCAGGCCGCCTGCAAAGGACATGTCCACGACCTTCTTGCCCTGGGCGGCCAGGACGTTGCCGTATTCCACTGCCTTGGAGTGCAGCAGGACGGACGGGACGCCCCAGGTCTCCATCATGTTCCAGGGGCTCATGCCCGTGCCGCCGCCGGAGCCGTCGATGGTCAGCAGGTCGAGGTCCGCCTCGGTGGCGTACTTGATGGCCATGGCCAGGGCTTCCATGCCGTAGGAGCCGGTCTTGAGGGAGATTTTGGTGTAGCCGAGCCTGCGCAGGTAGGCCACGGTCTCCATGAAGTTCTGGTGCACGGCGTCGGAGGACGGCAGATCGGTGTAGCCCAGGCGGCTGTGGCGGGCAAAACCCTTGATGGCACCGGCCTTGAAGGCCTCTTGCACTTCGGGCAGTTCGGGGTCCGGATCGACCAGGTAGCCGCGCTTTTTCAGGAACAGGGCGTAATCAAGGCTCGTGACTTCGATTTCGCCGCCGATGTTCTTGGCGCCCTGTCCCCACTTGAGCTCGATGCAGACGTTGCTGCCGTACTTTTCGATGACGTACTCGGCCACGCCGTTGCGCGCGTCTTCGACATTGAGCTGAACGATGATCGCGCCGAAGCCGTCATAGTAGCGGTTGTAAATGTTGATGCGGCGGTCGAGTTCCGGGGATTTTTCGATGTGTCCGTTTTCCAGGGTCGAGGCTCGGTCGACGCCGACCACGTTCTCGCCGATGACGATGGGGATGCCCACCAGGGCGCAACCCGCGGCGAAGGAGTCCCAGTATTTGGCGGCGATGAAGGTCGAGCCCAGGGCGCCGGTCATGAGCGGCAGCCGAACCTTGGTCTTTTCCGTGGCGCCGAAGGCGGTTTCCAGGGAGACGTTGGTGAAAAGGCAATCGTCGGGATTTGTCGTGCGGCCCTGGGCGACGCCGTGAGCGCCGTAGCTGAAGCCCTGGATGCGCAGGGAATTGTAGCTCACGCCGACGTGACAGGTGTTCGCGCTGCCGGCGGTGACGGAGCCGAAATCCCTGGGATAGAGCATGTGCCGACCTTTGAGGCAGGACATCCAGGTTTCGCATTTACCGGCGCAGTCGGAGCGGCATAACGTGCACAGGCCGGATTCGGCCGGGTTTCCGCGGTTGGTGGTGCCGAGAACATCGTTGCTTTTGGGCCATTGGATCATCGTTTTCGTCTCCCGTATGCAAATTTGAGTATTGTGTTTCTCCAAAACGCATGTCGCCACCAGAGAACCGGGCAGGGAATCCGTGGTGGCGCTACGCATCGGCACGCGTTTCATAAGAGTAGGCGGTCAATGGTGGAGCATGGAGAAATTCAATAGATTATCTATGTTTGGACCGTGGTCGTGTCGATAGGATTGCACCCCCTTTTCCTGGTCATTTTGGAAAGCTCGGCTGGGAGACAGGTGTGGATTTTGGGAATTTTGCCCGGAATATGAACAGGAGTCACTCAAGGTGAGAAGGGGGAAACGTCAGCGCCGTGCGCGATGGTCGGGGACTTGATGTCGCGAACAAAGTTGGTGGGAAAGATGCCTAATGATAATCGCCGGCCATGAAATTGTCGGCCATGGTTTTTACAGAGGCTTCGCTGGTCATGAGCATGTCCATTTGCCGGGTGACAATGAGCAGTCGGCCCAGTTGATCCAGACGATCCCGGATCTCTTCCTGGGTGTACTTCTGGAATCTGGCCTGCGTCATGTCCCCGCGGACATCGGTGACAAAGCCGAGGCGTCCGAGAATTTCGGCGATGCAGCGTACTCTGCGTTCGCGGCGTATTTCGTCTGCCGCACCGCCCTTGAACTGGAACGTGATATAGTTCTTGGACATGGTTTCTCCGCAATAGGCATCTATTACGCTGTAATGATAGCCCACACGGGAACTGAAATTGAGGTACTTGTCGGAGATGATGCCGTAACTGCGTTCGCCGAAGCGCTGCGCCTGGACCGTGGGCGGTTCGAGCAGGTGTTGGCTCATGACGGAGAGAAAGCCCCCCACGTTGATCGGGCGGGGGCCTCGCTGATGAACCTCAGGCCGAAGCATGCCGGACAGCAGCGCGGACAGGGGCTCGGAAGTGATCTGTTCGGGATATACATAGGGGCCGTCGGCATCTTTCAGCCCTCCACCCAAGTCGATGAGATGCAGATCTATGGGCAGTTTGGCCTTCAGTTGGCAGGACACGGCTCCGGCATCGGAAGCGCGGTCGCTGATGCGGAACATTTCCGTGTAACAGAGTTCATGCACGAACCGCATGACATCATGCAGCGTGGTGCAGGACTCCGGTCGGAACAGGGGAGACTTGGGATCAAGCAGGTGCAAGGGAATGATCTGGTCCGCGACCTGTCTGAGGGTAGCGTGGACGGGCGTGTCGGCAATCTTGAATTTGCTTGCGGATTTGAAAACCACGAGCTCCTCGACGATTCCGGCGTAGACCCGGCCGGTGATGGCATCCACGGTCAGAGTCTGGCCATTTGTGATCCGTGTCGTGGCATGCTTGGCATTGAGTATGGCAGGAACGTCGAATTCACGGGCCAGGGATGCCATGTGGCCGGTGATGCTGCCTGCCTCGGTGACGATGGCCTGGGCCCTGTTCATGACCAGAACGTAATTGGGCAGGGAGTGAGGAGCGATCAGAATGCCGTTTTCGGGAAAATCGGAGAGATCTTTCAAAGCAGTGGCCAGAACGGCTTGACCCGTGCCGATGCCGGAACAGGCGATGTCGGCATTATCAAGCAGAAGTTCGGCGCCTTCGATGGCCGTTGTCGAAAGCCCGTCGTGATGAACGCTCGCGAGTCGCATGGGCCTGCTTTGCAGGATCATGATCCGGCCTTGCGTGTTCAAAGCCCATTCGATGTCCTGGGGGTGATGGTAATGCGCTTCGAGCCTGGCTGCGATCGCTGCAAGCTCCAGGACCTGCTCTGCATTGAGACAGGGCAACGCTCGCATTGCTTCGGGCACAGCCGCCTCATGTTTTCCCTTGGCGTCGGAAATCAATTTTACTCGTTTGTATGCAACATGCTGCGAAGAGATGGTCAGTGCGGGAGTCGGTTTGATATGCCACGTGTCAGGTTCGATGATTCCGTCCACGGCATAAGCGCCCAGACCCCAGATGGCGTTCAGGACCATTTCATCAGAGAGCGGGTTGACGGGATGGCGAGAGAAAATGATCCCGCTGGCCAGGGCATCCACCATTTCGATACAGGCCATGCCCATTGCGCATTGCTCGAAGGATACGCCGTGATGGATGCGGTAGGTGATGGCTCGGGGAGAAAAAAGACTGGCCAGCACTTCGCGAAAAGCGCTCTCAAGGGATTGTCTCGTGACACCGAGAATGGTCCGGTATTGGCCGGAGAAGGAGAGAATTCCGTCTTCCCCGATGGCGCTGGAGCGCAATGCGGCCCGCGCCGAAGTGGGATCGGGAAACGTTGCATCCCACGTTTCGAGCATGGCGCGCAAGACATGTTCAGGGACCCGGACCTGGTTGATTGTCCTGGAGATGGTTTCCGACACGGTGACAACGGTGACTGGATTGTCAGCCTTCGCTTCGCGAAGAAGTTTGAGAATTTCATCGCGCAAACCCATGGTTTGGATGAAGGCGTCGTAGGCTGCGGTTGTTATCGCGAAACCGGGAGGCGTGGAGATTTTTGCGTGATTTTGGATTTCTCCTAGATTTGCGCATTTCCCTCCGACGACATCGACTAGATTTCTGTCCACCGTGGAGAGCGGATATGTGTATTTGTCCACGATGGGCTGAGGTTTGCTGTCGAGAATGCCTGAAATGCGGCCATTGATGTGTTCCACCATTTCCTGAAGGACGCTGTAGCGATTTTTGGAAATGACGTTCAGGGCCGTGACCATGCACATGGTGTGAAAGACGCTCCGGGTCGCCAGCGCGCGAATTTCGCTTATGCCGAACAGCTCGGATCCTTTGAGCTTTTGATCGATTTGAGCCATCAGCGCGCCTAATTCCGCATTGGACAGGAGCAGATCCTTGAAGTGCTTGTACTGAATGCGAAATGATCTCAGTACGGTGTCATTATCGCGTTTCGGCTGCCCTTTGGGAAGGATCGCGTCGAGCCAGTCACGGAGTCCCATGGTTCATTCTCGCTGATGCAGATTACTGAATTTGATCCGCTATGACGTACCGGGATGAAGGTCCCTTGCCGGTTTTGACCAGCAGGCCCTTGTTGACCATATCCTGCAAGTCATATTGCGCGGTGCGCACCGAGACTTCCTCCCCGAGCGCGCTTTGATACAAAGCACGGTTCGTGCCACCGGATGCGACAATTGAAGGCCATGCCTTTTTTTGTCGTGAATTCAGATCGAGGCCCCGCAGAGCATCGGAGACGGTCGAGCGTAATTTGGTCTTAATCTGGTGTGGCCTTTCCCCATCCGCAACCGGAGGCTGGTGTTCAGTGTCCGAAGCCAGGTCGGGAAAAGCCGTAGGGCTTGCACCCTTTGGGATCGGGATCACGGGCGAGGTCGAGACTTCAGTGTCGCGCGACGTGGGCTTGACTTGCCCGAAGGCAAGGTGGTCGGCCAGAAGGATTTGGCCTTCGGTAAAGGTCATTGCCCGGGTGATGCAGTTCTTCAGTTCCCGGATGTTGCCTGGCCAGTCGTACTGCAGGAGCTTGTCCAGAGCCCCTCGGCTCAGGTCGGGCGGGGTCTTGCCCGTGACCAGGGCCTCTTCCGCGAGGAATGAGCGTACCAGGGCGGGGATGTCATCCTTGCGATCGCGCAATGGCGGAGTGATGATGGTGACGACCGCCAGACGGTAGTAGAGGTCTTCGCGAAATGTCCCGTTGCGCGAACATTCGAGCAGGTCGACGTTGGTCGCCGCGATGACCCGAGCATCGAAGGGTTGCTCATGGTCGCTGCCGAGGGGGCGAATGACACGCGCAGCCAGGGCGCGCAGCAGGGCCTGCTGGACCTTTGGGGATGCGTTGCCGATCTCGTCGAGGTGCAGCGTGCCTCCCGACGCGGCCAGGAAAGCGCCCTTGCGATCGGCCTTGGCCTCGGAAAAGGCTCCTTTCACATGGCCGAAAAGAGCGTCCATCAGGAGGTTTTCGTCCAAGGCACCGCAATTTATGGAAATGAATGGGCCCTTGGCGCGGGCGCTGATTCGGTGGATGGCTTCAGCCGTGAGCTCCTTGCCGGTTCCCGTCTCCCCGACGATGAGCACGTCGGCCATGACCTGGGAGGCCTTGTGAATCATGGCGTTGAGTTCGCGCACTGCCTGGCCGGAACCGACGATGCCGGCTGAGTGTCCGACGTCCTGGAAACTCTCCTGGCGAAGCGCGTCAACCATGGAGTCCAGACAGACAGGCTGGCGCTGCATTTCTTCGAACACCTTGTTCTGACGAAGTGTCGTCTCGTCCCGCGCGACCTGCAGCTGCAGCAGGAGGACGTTCATGACACGCTGGAGATGGCGCAATTCCCTGGGCAGGGGAGAAATGTCGAGAGCGGCAGTTTCGTCTCCAAGAGTCAGCTTTTCAGCGGCATTGGTCAGCAGTTTTATGGGTTTGCTGATTCTGCGGTTGAGGTAGAAGAAAGCTCCCAAGGTCAAAAGGAGCGCGACGAGCCAGGAAATGCTCAGCGCCATGGCGATCTCGTAGCGCGAAGACTTGAGCATGAAGCTGCTGTCGATACATCCGATGCCCCCGAGGATGGCCGGCTCGCTCCCCGCTTCCTCCTGGAACCGGATGGGCACGTAATACAGGAAGTGATCCCTGGCCGTATTATCCGGATCGTTCAAAAAATTGGAGAAGTCGATTTCTCCATCCTTGCCGGATTGGACCGCAGAGACCACGGCCCAGTACTTCTCATATTGCGGATTGGGGCGGAAGGCGGTGGCGAAGCCTGGCCGACCCATGTCTCCCTGGAGCCCGGTGCGGATGGCGTCGATGGAAACATGGGGGCGACCCGTCGTCGTGGGCCCTGTTTCGCAGATGAGCCACCCTGCGGCGTCGAAGAAAAAGCTCCTCGCGCGCTCCTTCTCCTGGGGAAATATGTACAGGGGTGACTGCCGCGAGGAAAACAGCGTCATGATGCGCTGGATTTCGGTAATGTCCAGGGACACCGTCAGGTAACCCATGAAGACTTTGTCCCTGTCCATGACCGGAGTGCTGAGCCGGATGACCGAAAATTCCATGTTCTCGACGGAACCCAGATAGGGGACGGAGGTGTAATAGACTTGGATGGGCGGGTTGATCTGTACGAAATCCTCCAGTTTTCCCTCGATTTTCTCCTTTTTGGTGAATGTCCCGAACTTGATTTCGGAGGCCTTGTCGCTCGGCACCCTCCAGATATGCTCCCCCGTGTTCAGGAGCAGGAAATTCTTGTCAGGATTCACGGCGTGGAAGGCTATCTCGGCGTAACGGTTCCGTTTCGTGGTGGGTCTGCCCATCATGTACGCCTGGATGGACTCGGCCGTCAGGTCCGCCTGGCCGAGGTTCAGGAGTTCGTAGCGGGCATCGACGAGGATCTTCTCGATTTCATGGGCCTGGGCCAGGGCCCTGGTGTGGGCGTTCCGCGCATAGGCCCGGTTCAGGTAGTGGGAGGCGATGCGGTATGTGGACACGGTCATGACTAGCATGACCGCCGCAACCAACGGCGTGCCGATCAGGAGCAGCAGGCGCGTGAAGCTCCACTCCTTGAGGGGCTTCTCCAGGTTGATGACCGGATTAAGAATGGGCGGATACGAGTAGCGCATGCGAACTCCTTGCAAGAGACGGATACGGGATGCGAAATATTTTGTGCATTTTTTAACATGCTTCTGCGCATTGCGCAATTCTTTTCTCTAATACTCCAGAATAAAGAAATAAAAAGTTGCGCGATGAGCCTTGGCACATTCCTTGCCCTAGTGTCGATGGCAATGCGTGATTTCAGGTGTTGCGAGAAAAACTCCGATAGCCGGGGCGAGGTATGAAAGAGGCAAGTCCGGCTGCTCAGAAGGCCGGAAAAGGAATGCTAACAAATCTGGAGGTTATGATGAAATCAAGGTTAAGCAAGCTGTGGTGGTCATTGATGGCAATGATCGTGCTGTGTCCAAGCTTCGCCCTCGCCGCCGGCGGTGGAGGAGCGGCCCCCATAGTGCTGGTGGCGGACACCCGCAAACTGAGCGGAATATTGGCTTGGTGGGCAAATTTGTACAATGAGAGCCATTTCCAGTTTATGATCCTGACGGTAATTTTGATTCCCGTAACCGGCGTGATTTTCGGCGTCCTGGCCGACATCATCATGAGCTGGATCGGAATCGATCTGAAGTCCCGTGATCTGGCTGAACACTAAATCGTACACACTAGATTAAGGAGATAACCCATGGAATGGCTCTATGTCCTCATGCCCATTGCAGGCGTTAAAATTTTCTGGCCCGGCCTGATCATTCTTGGCGTCGGCGTCGGCATCATCGGTGGCTTTTTTGGTATGGGTGGTGCATGGATGGTCACCCCCGGTCTCAACATCCTCGGTTTTCCCATGGCCTTCGCCATTGGCACAGACATCGCGCACATGGCGGGTAAATCGCTTATTTCAACCATGCGCCACGGCAAGTTTGGAAACGTGGACTATAAACTTGGTTTGATCATGCTGGTCGGCACGGTGGTCGGCTTCGAGGCCGGGGCCCAGATGGTCATGTGGCTGGAGCGCATCGGCAGTGTGGAGAAGGTCGTACGCTGGATCTACATTGGGCTTCTGGCCTTCATTGCCTGGATGGTTTTTCATGACGTCGCCAAGCGCAGGGCCAAGGAAAAGGCCGCTCTCGCCCGTGGTGAAAAGCTGACCGGACTTGAGACCGGCGTCGAGTGGCACAAGACCCTGCACAAGATCAAGATTCCCCCAATGGTCCACCTGAAGGAAGCCGGCATATACTGCTCCGCCTGGTTGCCCATTTTCGTCAGCTTCTTTACCGGTTGGCTCGCTGGTATCCTCGGTATTGGCGGCGGTCTGATCCGTATGCCCGCCCTGATCTACATGATCGGTTGCCCGACTCACGTCGCGGTGGGTACTGACCTTTTTGAAGTGGCCATCTCCGGTCTGTACGGCGCGGCCACCTATACCTGGAAGGGTCGGACCGAGCTGGTCGCGGCCATGATCATGCTCGTCGGCGCGGCCATGGGCGCTCAGGTCGGCGCAGTCGCGACCAAGTACATCAAGGGCTACGGCATCCGTATCGCTTTTGGCCTGGCCGTCATCGGTTGCATGTTGTCCATTCTGCTGAAGCTGGTCCAGCCCTGGCTGCCCGCATACAAGGTGTTGCTTGACACCGCGTCAACGGTCCTGGTTCTCGGGTTGGTATGCGCCATGTCCACGTACATATTTGTGCGCATGGTCCAGGGAGTAAAGATGGAATTGGCTTCGAAGAACCGTAAGAGCTAGAGCGCAAAGCACAAGGAGCAAGACTCATGAATATCAAACGCACTCTCTTCATGCTCATGGTCGCAATACTGACCTTCGGGGTTCTGGGTTGCGATGAATATGGCAAGGTCGATCAGGGGCGGGTCATCGCGTTCGACAAGGACAAGCAGACCGTGACCGTCATTGAAGACAAGAACATGGATTCCCAGAATCCCGACTACGCGATTCTGCCTCCGCATACATATACAATGCCCAGTGACCCCGCAGAGCGAGGAGCCGACCCCAAGGTGGGACTGCGCATGAAGATCGATGCTGAAGCCAAGATCATCAAGATCTTCAATCCGAACACTCAGGTGATTGAAGAGTTGTCCATCGCCATCGTTGATGCGCAAAAAGACATTGCCAAGGACCACCCGCTGGTATTCGACAAGGACGCAAAGGCGGCCAAGAAGTTTCCCGTGGTCGACAAGGACAAGAAGACCATCACGATCTATTCCGGCCGACAGAAGTTGCTGGTCACGTTCAGCGTACCAGAGGAGTATTTCAACTTTCCGGAATACACGTGGGATGCCGGTGACGAAGTGCGCATATACTGGAAAGAAAAAGGCACGGCCATCCGTTTCATGAACATCTCAAAGACCGACATCTTCAAGAAGTAATACCTCGAGGCCATCCGGGGCGGTCAATCCCCCTCCTGACCGCCCCGGCCTCATTCAAGGAGTACACAGATGAGCGAATACAGATTCTTCCTGCTGCACAAGATTCTTGTCCTGTCCATCAACGCCCTCGTTCTCGGGGCGCTGACCGTTGCCATGTATGTGGCCTCCGGACACCCTGACGAGTTTACACTGGTGTTCCTCAAGTTATTTGGCGGGATGCTTTTACCCATCATTGTCCTGGGATTCGTGGCCAAGCGCAGGTTGCGCCGCAACGTTGATTCCATGTGCGGAGACGCGGCGTGATCAGAGCCGAACGCATCTGGCGCTTTCAGCGGGCTAGCGGCACTGCTGCGATGATTCTGCTGGCTTTGGCTCTGCTGATTCTTTTCGATGGCCTGCGTGGCGGGATTTTCGGCGGTTCCGGGCATGTGCGCCTGATTCCCGGAGATCGTTATGAGATAAGCGGCCCCATGCCGCCGAAGACCGACCGTATCGAGGATTTTGTCATCGAGGGCGCTGTGGCTGACGGCTCCGTTCGGATCGTGCCTGAAGGTGTGTTCACGGGTTACATGTTCGGAGGCGGGATGTGGCGAGGGCACATTCTGGTAAATTCCTATCCCAGGCCCGGCGAGTATGTGTTCAAGATCAGGGACAAATTTGGCGAGAAGCAGAATCCGGCGCTGGTTTTCACCTTGCGCGTGTTTGCCAATTCCGAGGATCGCCGGGCTCATTCTCCTTCAGCCGTCATGCGTTGGACAGGAATCGAACCCTATCTGCTGGCTGCTTGCTTCGGCCTTGCAGGTCTTGTGATGGCCGGGATAAATTTTTTGCTGGGAATAAAATGGCACGCCATGCTCGCGGATCTTCAGTGCGGAGAAATATTTCGCCTGAAACAGGTCAATGGCCATTATGAAGCGGGTGTTGACCTGAGACGTTGTTCGCCCGTCGTGGTCGGCGCCGCATATAGGTTGACACATCCCCGACGCGGAAACGTTGGCCGGGGTCTGGTCATCGCTTGTGATAAGGGCGAGATCACGATTCAGATAGCGGCTGATGTTCCGGTGAAGCTGGGTGATATTGCCTGTCCGGTACTGTTTGAATCAATGGAGGGACCATGAGTTCTCTGGAAAACTGCAGGTTTTTGTTTGTGGATGACGAAGAGGATTTTTTGGCCACGTTGACCAAATACATGCGGCGCAAGAAACTGAGCGTGGTCACGGCAAATTCCGGTCAGGCCGCCTTGGACTGGTTCGTCAACAATTGCGTGGATATAGTCGTTCTTGACGTCAAGATGCCTGACTTGAATGGCGTGGAGGTGTTGCGCAGAATGCGCGAACTCAAGGGCGATGATTTCGGGGTGATCATCCTTTCCGGCCATGCCCACACGGATATCGCCCTGGAAGCGATGCGGGCCGGGGCCAATGATTTTTTGCTCAAGCCGTGCGCCGTGGAAGAACTTTTGGAACGTATCGACCTGCTCAATGATCGCATATCGGAACACCGATGTGCCTGCGATCCCGGCCAGCGAGCCTAAAAAAACCCTCTTGCGAGGGTTTTTTCATTTATTCGGCTGTCTTGACGGCCTTTTTGCGCTTTTCCCAGAGCTTCATGCCCTGCATGGTCTTGCGGCGGTCGCGCGCCAGGGACTTGGCGACCAGCGAGGTGCCCTTCTTGTAGCCGTACTTTTCACGGTACTCTTCAGGGGTCAGGCCATGGGTGGCCAGGTGGCGTTTGGTCAGGACCTTGAAGGACTTGCCGCATTCGCAGCAGATGACGCTCTTCTCACGGATGGCGTTTTTGGGGTCGACAGCGGGTTCCGTGTCGACAACGGGGGCAACACCTTCGGCGACGCCACGGATGCTCTGCGTCAGGGCGCGGATCATCGAGGTGATTTCGTCTTCGTTCATGTTGCGGACAGAGGCCTGGGCCTTCACGATTTCGATTGCTTGCTTCAGATAATCTTCCATTTTTACTCCATAGCTATAATAGGGTCATTGATGACGCTGTAATTCGTCAGGCAAAGTAGCTTACTACATAGTAGAGAATGATGGAATGTCAAATGCTTTGTTGAAAAACTGTTACGTCTGCTGCTGTTTGCCGGTAGGGTTGTTGTGAACGTGTCTGAATCCTTTGAGGAAATATGTCGTTTTTTTAGACGTCGATTATCTCGCCCGGAGGATACAATTGTGTGGGAAGCTTGACGCCGGTGGGGTTTTGAGGTCAGCATGCGTGCACGTTGTGAGAGAAGGCGAGACCAAAAGGAGGACCAATGCCATCTTTTGATATTGTGAATGAAATCGATCTGCAGGAAGTTGATAATGCGGTGAACAATGTGCGCAAGGAAATCGAGACCCGTTACGATTTCAAGGGCGTAATCACTGAAATGGAGTTCAACCGCAAGACGAAAATCCTCTCTCTGGTAACCGGAGACGAGATGAAGATACGGGCCATTCGGGAGTTGCTCATTTCGCATTTCGTGCGCCGCAAGGTCGATCCCAAGGCCATGGAGTTCGGTGAGCCCGAGAATACCTCCCGTGGTCAGCTCAAGCAGGAGATCAAACTGCACGATGGCATCGACAAGGATGCCGCCCGCAAACTGGTCAAGATGATCAAAGACAGCAAGCTGAAAGTTCAGGCCGCCATTCAGGACGAACAGGTGCGGGTCTCCGGCAAGAAGATCGACGATCTGCAGGAGGTCATGGCGCTCCTGAGAGGGTCTGGATTCGAGTTGCCGCTGCAATTCGTGAACATGAAAAAATAGCCGGAGGTGCGCATGCACGCATTCATGATGGGGATCTGGGCCTGGATCATGTCAAATCAGATGATCGGACTCGGCATTGGAGCGGTCGTTGTATTTCTGTTCTGGAAGCAGCCCCGGCAGACCATGAAGCTTCTGATTGCGTTGCTTGTGCTGGTGGCCTTGGGCTATCTTGTTGAGGGGATCGTCGACTTCGCCATGAACAGCGCCATGGTCAAGGAGCGGGCGATGGAGAAGACACCCTAGCAGGTGGTGAAGAGTGATTGTTGGACGATGACTGGACGGAGAAAAGTTCAGGCCCATGCTTTTGCATGTTTTTCCATTCACTATTCACCAATCAACGTGTCATGGGCAGGAGCATGCGGACGCAGGTGCCTTGACCTGGCTGTGACGAGAACTCCAGGCGGCCGCCGTGGTCGTGCATGATGGCCGAAGAGATGGACAGGCCAAGGCCCGTTCCGCCCAGCTCCCTCTTGGTGGTGAAGAACGGGTCCTGGATGTATTTGAGGTCGTGGGGGAGGATGCCGCAGCCGTTGTCGCGAACTTCCACCCCGGCCCAGGCCTTGTCTTCACCGAATCGTGACAGGACCTGCAACGTGATCTCGCCGCCCGTGGCGGGCACGGCTTCGCAGGCGTTGACCAGCAGGTTGATGAGCACCTGGATGAGGCGCTGCAGGTCGGCTTCCACCAGCACAGGCTCCGCAGCCAGCCTGACCAGATAGCCCGGGGCCGCGTTTTTCAGCTTCTGCCGCACGAAGGCCAGGGCCCCGGCCACGACACTGTTCACGTCGGTCGTTTCGCGTTCCCCTTCGGGACGCTGGCGTGAATAGTCCTTGAGCCTTGAGACGATGTCCTTGATCCGCTCCGATCCGTCCACCATGCCCTGCAGCAGGAGTGGCATCTGCTGCCTGAGTTCCGAATATTCGAGTCCGCCGAGCACGAAATCCCCATGTTCTTCCTGATATTCGTCCAGCACGTGCAGGGCGTCGGCCCAGACGTCGCGTAGCAGAGGCAGATTCAGCGTCAGAAAGCTGTTGGGATTGTTGATTTCGTGGGCCACGCCCGCCACCAGCACCCCAAGGGATGCCATCTTGTCCGCCTGGATCATTTTCTGGCCACGCAGCTGGGCCTTGTGTTCCGCCTCCTTGCGGGTCGTGATGTCCGTCAGCTTGCCCTCGATGAAGATCGTGCGTCCCTCTTCGTCTTTCTCGATCCTGGCGTTGAACTCCACCCAGATCTCGCTGCCGTCCTTGCGTCGCATGCGGGTTTCGAAATCCTTGACCACTCCGTCCTGGCGCAGAATGGAAAAGACCAGTTCCCTGTCGTCGGGATCGCAGTATAGCTGACGGCTGATGTCGGTGATCGTGGACATGAGGTCCTGGGGTGAGTCGTAACCCAGGATGCGGGCCATCTCGCGGTTGGCCTCGATGAACCGTCCTCCGGCCGTGGAGCGGTAGATGCCTTCCAGGGCTTTTTCAAAAATGGCGCGGTATTTCTTGCCTTCCTCTTCGCGTTCGCTCCACTCGGTGATGTCGTGGGCAAAGACCACGGCCCCGAGAATCTCCCCGCCACGCTGCAAGGGCACGTAGGTGTTCTGGTAGAAGCCGATCTCCCCCTTGGGTTTACGGTACTTGCGCCGCAGGATGTACGATTCCCCGGCCAGCACACGGTCGAAATTGCGACGGGAGGTGGCGCGTTCATCGGGTTCGTTCAGGATGTCGAAAACGTGCATGCCGGGATGGATGTCGAGGTTCCAGTTGTGTTTGACGAATTCCCGGTGGGCCTGGTTGAAGGCGATGTAATTGTAGTTGAGGTCAAGGGAAAAGAGCATGACATTGAGCGGCGTGTCGATCAGGGCGCGCAGGTCCTGCACCTCGCGGGAGAGTTGGCGGTTGGAGCGTTCCAGTTCACGCAGCCTCTGCAGCAGATCTTCCCGTCCGGCGCTCACTCTTTGCAGTCCTCCATCTGGCGGAGCTTGTTGAGGCGCTTGTTGAGCGCCTGCCTGGACACGCCCAGCATGCTTGCGGCCAGGGCCTGATTGTTTCCGGTGCGGCGCATGGCCTCGCGCACGAGTTCGGCACAGACATGCTTCAGGGTCGGCAGTTCCGGGCCGAATTGCAGGCGCGTGCCTTCACCGGGCTGAATCCTGCGCGATGCGGCGGGGTGCTTGCTCACATGCGCCTTGATGCGGTCCATGTTCAGTTCCTCGTCTCCCGAGCAGCTCAGGGCATCCAGAATCAGAAACCGCAGTTCGCGGATATTGCCCGGAAAGGCGTAGCTTGAGAGCAGGTTCAGGAGTTCCACCGGAACCGCAGGGCGCTTGCGCTGCTGGCAGCCCTGACGCATGAAATGGTCAATCAGGAGGGGCAGGTCCTCGCGGCGCTCGCGCAAGGGGGGCAGATGCACGTGGTGGGCGCGCAGGCGGTAGTACAGGTCGGACCGGAAGCGTTCCGCCTCGCCCATGACGTCCGGGTCCACGTTGGTGGCCGCGATGATGCGGGCGTCTGTCTTGCGGGTCACGTCGGAGCCGATGGGCAGGTATTCGCGTTCCTGTACCAGCCGCAGCAGCTTGACCTGCGAGGCCTGCGGAAGGTCGCCGATCTCGTCCAGGAAAAGGGTTCCGGCCTTGGCGTTTTCAACCAGGCCGGGACGCGCCCTGTCGGCCCCGGTGAAGGCTCCCTTCTTGTGTCCGAACAGGGTGTCGGCAAAGATGTTGTCATCGAGACCGGCCACGTTGACGGGCACGAAATCGCCCTGCCGTCCGCTCAAATCGTGAATGACCTTGGCCACCAGCTCCTTGCCGACCCCGGACTCGCCGGTGATGAGCACTGGCTGGGTGCTGCGGGCGATGGCCTCGATGTACTGGAAGATGGAGCGCATGGCCTTGGAGCAGGTCACGATGGGCGCAAAGGTCTCCGGATGCTCCAGGGTGTCCTGCAGGAAGCGGGTGCGCAGGCTGCTGTTTTCGCGCTTGAGTTCGCGGATTTCGATGGCGTGCCTGATGCCGGAGACAAGGCTGCTCTTGTCGTTGGTCTTGACGAAGAAGTCGAAGGCGCCGCGCTTGATGCATTGCACCGCCGTCTCCACTTGGCTCATGCCGGTGATGACCAGGATGGGAATGTCCGGATTGGTCGCGGACACGGTGCCAATGAGGTCCTGCCCGGACATTCCGGGCATGGCCAGATCCACGGCCATGACCTCGATCTCGGTCTTGGACAGGATTTCGGGAACCTTGGTGCTGTCGTTGCAACAGATGATGTTGTCGATTCCGTGGGATTTGAGCGCCAGGGAAAAGGACCGCAACCACGTGTCCTCATCATCGACGAGCAGGACAGGATAGGAGGGAAATTTTGTCATGTCTGTTCCCTAGTCGTATGTGCGTTCGTCAACAAGAGCCGGAGCCCCTTCGGGGATGGTTTCCCCCAGTCCGAGGGTGACAACGGCCGGCCGCAGCTTGATCACTTCCTGAAAGGCTCCGCCGATGGCTCCATGGTCCGCCGGACCGTTGGTTTCGATGCGCAGGGTCAGGGTTTCCTTGCCGTCTTCGTTGCTCACCACCACCTGATGGCGCAGGATCTGCGGGAAGCGGCTCATGGCCTGCGCGACCTGCGCGGTATAGATGAACTGTCCGCGGACCTTGGCCGTGTCGTCCACTCGTCCGAGAATTCCTTGCAGCCTTGGCGTTGTGCGGCCGCAGGGGCAGTCGGCGTCATCAAGGCGCGACAGGTCTCCGGTGGCCAGGCGGATCAGGGGGTACTCCGGTGCGAATGGCGTGACCACCACCTCTCCCATCTCTCCTGGGGACACTGGCCGACCCGTGGCCGGATCGCAGATCTCGACAAAACAGCGGTTTGAGAGATGCATGCCTCCAAGCTCCGGGCATTCGTAGGCGATGCAGCCTACGTCGGCCGTTCCGTAGCCCTGGCGAATGATCATGCCGAACATGTCCTGCACTTCCGTGCGCAGGCTCTCGGGCAGGCGTTCTGCGGCCACGAAGCCGACCCGCAGTCCGAAATCCTTTTTCGGGTCCAGCCCCTTGTCCCTGGCTTTTTCGCCTAGGATTTTGAGAAAGCTGGTCATGCCAACAAAGGCTGTAACAGGCAGTTCCTGCATGAGCTGAAGCTGCGCTGATGAATTTCCGGGCCCGGCCGGAATCACGGCGCAGCCCAGGGCACGCAGGGGCTCTTCGAGCATCAGGCCTGCCGGGGTCAAATGGTAGCTGAAGGTCATCTGCGCCAGATCGCCCGATCGGAAACCGGCGGCATGGAAGGCCTCGGTCCAGCCCCAGTAGTCAGGTCTGCGGCCTTCGGGGTCGTAGATGGGACCGGGAGACTGATAGATGCGGGACAGCGTGCCCGGCGCGCCGGACAGAAACCAGGACAGCCCTTTTTCGCGCTGCAAGCGGGACAGGTGCTTCTTGCGCAGCACGGGAATGGAGGTGAAATCGTCCAGGGAACGGATTTCGTCCGCTACGATGCCCGCCGCCGCGAGGCGTTCACGAAACTCTCCGTCAAAGGACAACGCCTTTTTTACCATGGCCAGAATGGTGGTACACTGCCTGCTTGTCCTTACGGACCGGGATTCGGTTTCAAGATCGTGGTAGTAGCCTTTTGTCCTGTCCATGAACGCTCCGATCAATAGATGTTAGGAGAAGTTTGGGTGTGCTTGGAGACGCGTCGTGTTTTCTGGAAGAAGCCGCTGCGCAAAAAAAGGCCGCAAGAACTGCGCCTTCATCCGAGCCAGCGTTTTCTGCGTCTGTAATGTTTTATGTCGCGATAGCTGCGTTTTTCCCCGCCATGCCCGAGGCCCAGATAGAACTCCTGCACATCGGGGTTGCGCAGCAGTTCCTCGCCATTGCCGTCCATGACGATACGCCCGTTCTCCATGATGTAGCCGTAATCGGCCAGGGACAGGGCCATGCGCGCGTTCTGCTCCACCAGCAGCACGCTCACGCCTTCGGTCTTGTTGATCTTGCCCACGATCTCGAAAATTTCCTCCACCAGGAGCGGCGCCAGTCCCAGGGACGGTTCGTCGAGAAGCAGCAGCTTGGGGTTGGCCATGACTGCCCTCCCGATGGCCAGCATCTGCTGCTCGCCGCCGGACATGTAGCCTGCCAGTTGATGGCGGCGCTCTTTGAGTCTTGGGAAATACGCATATACCTTTTCGGAGTTGTGCGCAAAAAGGCGCGCTGGCTGCGTGTATCCTCCGCAGCGCAAATTCTCCTCCACGGTCAGATCCTCGAAGATGCGTCGTCCTTCCATGACCTGAAAAATCCCGGCTCGGACCAGTTTTTCGGGCACGAGACGGACAGTCTCCGTGCCGTCGTACATGATGGACCCGGAGGTGACCTTGCCGTTTTCCCCGGCCAGCAGGCCGGAAATGGCCTTGAGCGTCGTGGACTTGCCCGCCCCGTTGGCGCCCAGCAGGGTGGTAATTTTGCCCGTGGGCACGTCCAGGGACAGGCCTTTCAAAACCAGGACCACATCGTTGTAGACCACTTCCAGGTTCATCACTTGGAGGATGTTCATGCTTTGTTCTCAAGAAGTTGCTGTTGATTGAAAAGAACCGTTCGCGTCATGGGCGAGGCGGGACCGGACTTGGGCCCCGCCTCTCTGGTGGCAGTTTCTAATGGCCGAGCCATTCCTTCTTGCGTTCCAGGGTTTCGGTCTTGACGAATTCGAGCTTGCCGTCCTTGAAGGCGGCGATGTTCACCGAGAGATTCGGGCGGTGGTCATCGGCGAAGTAGCTGATGGCCGGGGCCAAGCCCTGGGGATCGAAATCGCGCATGGTTTCCAGCGCATCCTTGATGCTTTCGCCCGTCACTTCGCCTTTGGCCTTGGCCATTTTCATGCCCTCGCACATGACCATCGCGGAAACAAAGCCGCGCACGTAGTGGGTCATCTGCGGCTCGCCTTTTGTCAGTTCGCGGATGAGGGCCATGCCCGGCACGTCCTGCCCATAAATGACGCCGCCCTGCAGCCCGTAGTGGCCATTGGCCGCTTCACCGCCGAGCTTGAAGATGTTCTCGTCGCTGCTCCAGATGTTGGTCAGGAAGGTGCAGGTCATGCCGAGCTTTTGCGCATCCTTCATGATGACTGCCGTGGACGGAGTAGTTCCGCCGGTCCAGACGAAGTCGGGTCCGACCTTCTTGAGGCTCAAAAGCTGCGGGGTTGCGTCGATGGCTTTGAGGTCCACATTTTCCTGCCCCACAATTTCAAAGCCCAGTTCGACCGCATATTCCTTCATGGCCGGAATGGGCACCGAGCCGTAGGGGTTGTCCGGGAAGACGAAGGCCAGTTTGGGGGCGCGTTCTTCCTTCCAGGTTTCACGCAGATACTTGAGCCCGGCCCGGCCTTGGGTGGAGTAATCCGGCGCGGCGGTGAAATTGTAGGGAGCCTTGGCCGGGTCCATCAGATGCGCGGAATAGGAGGCCGAGAAGACCGGGATCTTGTCCTTGGCCACGAACTTGATCAGGGCTTCGGTGTCGCCCGTGCCCCATCCCTGCATGGCCACGATGCCGCTGGAGGTGAAGCGCTTGTAGGCGGCCAGGGCCTGCTGCACGTTGTAGGCGTAGTCGACCTGGATGAGTTCCACAGACTCGCCGTCTATGCCGCCGTTGTCGTTCAGCCAACCGACGTAGGCCTTGATGCCGTCGGCATAGGGCGCACCCACGCTGGACGTGGGGCCGGTCAGATCGGACAGGAGGCCAACCTTGTAGGCGGCCGAGGCCGTGCTGATGCTGGCCATAAGGGCCAGGATGGTCAGGGCGAGAAGTTTTTTCATGGTGTCTCCGGATGCGGCAAAAGGTTTTCCCGGTGCAAGAGGCCGGGCCGTTAATATGCAAAGGGGTAGAGTTTCCAGTAGGCCTTGGTCAGCCTCCATTTGCGAACCAGTCCTTCGGGTTCGAAGATGAGGAAGAGGACCAGCGTCAGCCCGAAGACCCCTTCCTTCATGGGCACGATGATGGCGCTCAGGTCCGGGGCGATGCCCCCGAGGGACGTGGTCAGCAGATTGAGCATTTCAGGCAGCAGGGTGATGAATATGGCGCCGAAGATGGAGCCCAGGACAGAGCCCATTCCGCCGACGATGATCATGGCCAGGTAGCTGATGGACAGTCCCATGGAGAACTGTTCGGGGGTGATGTACATGGTGTAGTGAGCCCAGAGCCCTCCCGCGATGCCGGCCAGAAAGGAGCTCAGGCCAAAGGCCTGCAGCTTGAAGGCGAAAAGGTTCACGCCAACATTCTCGGCGGACTGATGGTAGTCGCGGATGGCCACGAAGGCCCGCCCCGGGCGGGTGCGAATCACGTTGGTAACGACCAGGACGCACAGCACGGTAACCAGCAGGATGAGGTAGAATATCTTGGAGTCGGTGTCGAAGGAATAGCCCATGATTTCGGGTGCATCGACGGGCAGGCCGTTGGCTCCGCCGGTGATGCTTCCGGCATGCAGGAAGACGTATTCAAGGATGAGTTGGGCTGCCAGGGTGGAGATGGCCAGGTAGATCCCCTTGAGACGCAGCGACGGGATGCCGAAGACCATGCCTACCAAGGCGGCGACTGCGCCTCCGCCGAGCAGGGCGAGGAAAAAGGGAACCCCCATGTTGGACAGCACGGCCGCGCCGTAGGCCCCCACCCCGACGAAAGCCCCGTGCCCCAGCGACATCTGGCCGCAGACTCCGGTCAAGAGGTTCAGGGACACCGCCCCAATGACCGCGATGAGGATCAGGTTCAGAATGGACATGACGTAAGAGTCCAGAAACTGCGGGCACACCAGCAGGGCCACGAAGAAAAGGGCCAGGCAGATCTTCTGGAACCTGGAGGGGAAGAGGCCGTCCTCGCGGGCGTAGGTCGTGTAGAAAAGTCCGCATTTGTGCATGCTCATACCCGTTCAATCTCCTTGGTTCCGAAAAGTCCGTAAGGCTTGATCATGAGAATGATGACCAGGATCACAAAGGAGGCTACCTCCTTGAATCCGCCAAGTCCGAAGAGATCCTTGGCCGCACCCTCGCATATGTTTTCCAGCACCCCTATGATCAGCCCGCCGAGGGCCGCTCCGAGCAGGCTGTCCAGCCCGCCCAGGATCACGGCGGGGAAAACCTTGAGGCCGAGCTGGCCGAGCTGGGCGTTTATGCCGTTGATGTTGCCGAGGATGATGCCGCCGATGCTCGAAACCACGGCCGCGATGCACCAGGACAGGGCAAATATGGACTTGATGCCGATGCCCATGGACTGGGCGGCCTGCTGGTCGAAGGCCGTGGCGCGCATGGCGATGCCCAGGGACGAGTACTTGAAGAACAGGCTGAAGACCCCGAAGAGCAGCACCGAAAGCCCGAAGGCCGCGACATACACCGGCGCGATGGGCAAACCCAGGAGCATGTAGGGCTCCTGGGGCAGGATGGCCGGGAAGACCTGGATCTGGGTGCCCCAGACCATCTGCACGAAGGACTTGAGCATGGACGAGAGACCGATGGTGACCATGATGACGGAGATGATGGGCTCGCCGATGAGCGGCCGCAGGATAAGTCTCTCCACGAGAACGGCCAGGATGATGGAAAAGATCAGCGTCAGCAGGAAGGAGACCAGAAACGGCAGCTGGAACTGCACCGTCAGGGCGAAGCAGACGTAGGCCCCGACCATGACCAGTTCGCCCTGGGCGAAGTTGACGACCTTGGTGGCCTTGAAAATGATGACAAAACCCAGCGCCACCAAGCTGTAGATGGACCCGACCACCAGGCCGTTGATGATGAGTTGGAGATAGTATTCCACGTGGTGCTCCTTACTGTTGCCGGATGTCGCGGATGCAGATGGCCCCTGTCATCTCGCGGTGCGAGCCGTCCTGGTAGGTGATGGCGATGCACAGGTCCGTGTTGTCCGTGCCGTCGTAAAGCGCATTGATCAGCTCGGCGTAGCGCTCGTTTATGACCTTGCGCCGGATCTTTCGCGTGCGGGTCAGTTCGCCGTCGTCGGCGTCCAGTTCCTTGAAGAGCAGGGCGAAGCGCGTGACCTCGGTGCCGGGCTGCAGGGACGGATTGATGGTCCGGATTTCGGACTCGATCAGGTCGTAGAGTTCGGGTTTGGCCGCCAGGTCCTGGTAGGTGGTGTAGGTCAGGCCCCTGGACTCGGCCCAGCGTCCCGCGATGTCGCCGTCGAGACAGATGATGGCGGTAATGAAATCGCGCTTGTGGCCGAGAACCACGGCTTCCTGCACGTAGGTCGAGAACTTGAGCTTGTTTTCGATGAACTGGGGCGAGAAGCGCACGCCCTTGCCCGTGGTCATGACGTCGGAGAGGCGGTCGATGATGACCAGCTGGCCGTTGTCCTTGAAGAATCCGGCGTCGCCGGAATGCAGCCAGCCGTCGGTGATGGTCTCGGCGGTGGCGGATTCGTTGCCGAGGTAGCCCTTGAACACGGCCGCGCTTCTGGACAGGATCTCGCCTTCTTCGGAGATGCGGATCTCGGTCTCGGCGATGGGTTCGCCCACGGACTCGAAGCTGACCGCGCCGTCGCGGTGGATGCAGGAGATGCCCGCGATCTCGGTCTGGCCGTATATCTGTTTCAGGTTCACGCCCAGGGCGTGGAAAAAGGTGAAGGTGTCGGGGCCAAGCGGCGCGCCGCCCGTGGACGCCGAACGCACGCGCGAGAAGCCGAGCCGGTCGCGCAGGGCCCGGAAAAGTCCCCAGTCGGCCAGACTGTTGGCCATGCGCAGGCCCGCCGACGGCGTTTCGCCGCGCAGCACGGCGCCCGCGTACTTCAGCCCCACGGGCATGAAGATGTTGAAGAGAAAGCGCTTGAAGCGGGTTGTCTCCATGATGCGCACGCGGACCTTGGCGGCCATGTTCTCCCAGACCCTCGGCGGCGAGAAAATGAGGTGCGGCCCGATCTCGCGGATGTTTTCCTGCACCGTGTCCGGCTCTTCGGGAAAATTGACGCAGAATCCGAACAAAAGGGCCGAGGACACGGCCATCATCTGCTCGCCCATCCAGGCCAGGGGCAGGAAGGACACGAATTCGTCGCTGGCGCGCTTGGGATCGGACAGTCCCAGGTTCCAGGCCATGGACAACAGGTTCCTGTGCGAGAGCATGGCCAGCTTGGGACGTCCGGTGGATCCAGAGGTGGTGGCGATGAGCGCCGTGTCGTCGGGGGAGACGTTCTCTATCCACTGCTCGAATTCTTGCGCGCGGTCCTTGCCGAGGGCGCGGATCTCATCGAAGGATTTGAGCCCCGGCGCGTCGTAGCCGATCAGTCCTTTGGAATCGTGATAAATGATGTATTCCAGCAGTGGCAGATCGCCCCGGATGGACAGGACCTTGTCGACCTGCTCCTGGTCCTCGGCCACAACCAGCCGCGCCCTGGAGAGCTCGAAGACATAGCCGATCTCTTCTCCGGGCGAGTCCTGATACAGGCCGAGGGACACTCCTCCCAGGCCCTGGATGGCCAGCTGGGCCCAGAGCCATTCCGGGCGGTTGTCGCCAATGATGACGATGATGTCTCCCCGGCCAAGGCCCAGGGTCTTGAGACCGGCGGCGAATTCGGAGGTGATGGCCCAGTATTCGGCATAGGTCACGGGTTTCCAGATGCCCAGGGTCTTTTCGCGCAGGGCCGTGCGGCCGGGACGCTTGCGGCTGTTTTCAAGGAGCAGCCTTGGCAGGGTGGTATCGTACGGAGCGGTCATTCAGCGTCCCTTATACAGGCCGTCATCGTCGCCAAGATAGGCGCTGATGACTTTGGAATTGTTCTGGATTGCCTCTGGCGTGCCAGTGGCCAGGACGCGGCCGAAATCGAGCACAACGACATGGTCCGAGATGTCCATGACCACGCCCATGTCATGCTCCACCAGGAAAACGGTCACGCCCCACTCCTCGTTGATGTCGAGAATGGAGCGGGCCATGTCCTCGGTTTCTTCCAGGTTCATGCCCGCCATGGGTTCGTCGAGCAGCAGCAGTTCGGGCTCGGCGGCAAGCGCGCGGCCGAGTTCGACCTTTTTCTGCACGCCGTATGGCAGGTGCCCGGCAATCTGGTGTCGGTACGGGGAGAGGCTCAGGAAATCGATGATGTCCTCCACGCGTTCACGATGACGGGTCTCTTCGGCGCGGGCCTTGCCCAGATAGAAGATGGAGGCCAGCAGGCCGTAGCCCAGTCGCGAATGTCGGCCGACCATGAGGTTGTCCAGGACCGAGAGTCCCCTGAATAGGGCGATGTTCTGGAAGGTCCGGGCCAGACCGAATCCGGTGCGTTTGTGTGCGGGCACGCCGGTGAGCTCCCGGCCGTCCATGCTGATATTGCCCTTGGTCGGGGTGTAGCGGCCGGAGATGCAGTTGAGCATGCTGGTCTTGCCGGCGCCGTTAGGCCCGATGAGAGAGGTGATGCTGCCCTTCTGAACGGAGCACGAGACCCGGGACAGGGCCGCCACGTTCTTGAAGGCCAGGCTGACCTCCTTGATTTCGAGCAGGGCGCTACTGCCATTCATGCTTGAAATCCTCGGGTCCGACCACGTCGTATCCGGCTTTCTGCAGTGCGGCCGCGATGGACGAAGGGTTGGGCGTGTCCACGCGGATGACGACCATGCGCCGCTCCCGGTGCGTGAAGGTGCCGGTGGAGATGATGGAATAACCCATGGAGTCGATGATGCCCGAGACTTCACGCAGCACGCCGGGACGGTCCACGACTTCGAAAACGATGCGCGAACCGCCCTTGCCGTAACCCATCTCTTCGGCCAGCACTTCGAGCATGATGGTACGGTTGATGTAGCCGATGAGGTCGCCGTCGGCGTTTACCACGGCCAGACCTGCCAGGTTCTTGGCGTGCATGAGCATGGCCGCGGCCTCGATCTCCGTCTCGGGGGTGACGGGCGTGATGTCCTTGCGCATGATCCGCCCGACCGTGAGCTTGGACAGGAGATAGTTGATCTCGTGTTTGTCCAGGCCCGTGACCAGGGAGGGCATGGCGGCGCTGATGTCTTCGGTGCGGACGTACCCGATCAGTTTTCCGTCCTTGACCACGAACAGCATCCAGAGTTGCTGCTCATCCATGAGCCGCTGTGCGTCCTCGACGAGTGCTTCAGGTGGCATCGCTATGAAATTATTAAGCATTTTGAGCCCGACAAACATGATTGCTCCTTTTTCGTCGTGTGCGGGAATGTTCTCCTCTTAGAAAGGTTCGTGCCAAAAGGAGGCAGTCGTGCAAAAAAGGCTTCGGATAGTGTGCGAACGTAAATTAATATTGAATAATTTCAGAAAATTAAGTGCTTGTCGGCAGTTTTTTTGCGGCAGGCTGATTTTATGGTCAATGCGTGGTTCTGGTAGAATCGGGAAGCGATAAAGCAACTTTTGTTGATAAATCGCGGCTTCATACAGCAGGGTCCCTGGAAACGACGCAGTGAGCTCCTCGCAACTTTCGTTGCTTCGGCATTAAAAGTTGCGAAGTGCGGTGAAAAAAGAAGACCTCTTCTTGCGTTGTCCATACAGAAAGGTTAAATTTTTTTTAAATCTGTAAAAATTGAATATGCGTAGATTTTCCTCGGGCACCTCCTCAAGCTGGTCGTGCCCGGAGTAAAAATGGAGGCGTCCATGCTGGGTGTCCGAGTGGCGTGTTGCCTTGTGTTCGTTTTTTTTGGAACGGTCGCCCTGGCCCGGACGCCAGTGGTCCTGATCATCGAAAGTTATCACCCTGTGCTGACCTGGACCGCCCAATGTGAGGAAGGCATTCGCAAGGCCCTGGGCGGAGGATTTGATGTCCGCTCCTTCTTCATGGATACCAAGCGAATTCCCGAATCGGATTTTGCATTGAGCGCGAGCAGGGCCTGGGAAGCTTTTGAAAGCATCGAACCCGATCTGGTCATGCTCGGAGACGACGACGCATTGAGTATGCTCGGTCCGCGAGTGGCGGAAACAGACACTCCGATTGTCTATTTCGGCATCAACAACAATCCGCGCAACTACTTTTCGAAACTGCCCCGCAATATGGCAGGGGTGTTGGAACGCACCCCGGTGACCCCCTGGCTGCGGCATCTGACCGAAATCATGCCCCTGGCCCGTCGCGTCCTCGTGTTGCTGGACAGTAGCCTGACTTCGGATTCCATTATAGATCTGGTTTTTCAGGGCCGCGCGTCTATCCACGTCGGAAAGCTGTACGTGGAATTTCACGTGGCCTCGGACTGGGCCGACTGGCAAGATCGGGTTCGCAAGGCTTCGGATTATGATTTTTTGCTCACGCCCACTTTTCACGCTTTGCGGGGACCTGAAGGCTATATCGACATCCCGGTCGTGGTTTCGTGGACATCCGCCAACAGTCCGGTCCCGGTCTTCTCTAATCAGGATTACACTGTCGGTGAAGATGGTTTCACCGGCGCACTGGTGCTGTTGGGCACGGAGCATGGGCGCCTCGCCGGGGAGATAGCCCGTGGAATTCTGGAAGGAACGTTTTTGCCTCAGAGCGCTCCATTCTTGACGGACAGAGTGGGACAATTTTACTTCAGCCGGAAGCAACTGGAGCGGTTTGACATTCTTCTTCCCGAAACAATTCGGGGCGACGCCCATTTTTTTGACTGACCTCGCATTGTTTTCTTTTTGATCTTTTCAGTTCCCCTTCGTCGATATCTTGCCGTTTACTACCGCCCAGCCTTCCTCAATTGAATTCCGGTCGGAGAGTCATTTTTTGCAAAGTGAGTCCGGTTTTGTTGACGTGCCTGTTGACATACCGGGTTGGCGGGGGCATTTTGAACATGGTTTCATTATAAAACAAGGGGGGGCGCGTGGGACGCAGGAGAAAATGCAGGTTTGTGGCCGATGTGCCTGCCGTGACGATTTTCAAGCCCGTGGGTGTTCCCATGGGGCAACTTCACGGGGTGGTGCTGGGTCTCGATGGTTTCGAAGCCATGCGCTTGGTGGACGGCGAAGGGATGAGCCAGGCGGATGCCGCGGCGCGGATGCAGGTCTCCCGGCCAACCCTGTGCCGCATTCTAGGAGAGGCCCGGACCCAGACGGCGCGGGCCCTCTCGCGTGGCTGGGCCATACGCATAGATATTGACGGAGAGCACACCGTCACGGGTGTGGATTTTGAAAAAACGACCCCATGTTGCACGCGTGGCAAGAGCTGCGCCAAGGGTATGGGGCAAATTCAGGGAGCGCGATCATGCCAGGACGAACAGGACAGGGTGGTGGACGAGGACAAGGCGGCGGTGGACGAGGCCAGGGCGGTCGAGGCCAGGGCGGACAGGGTGGTGGATGTCGCGGAAAGCGTCCCGGGTGCGGCGCCGGAGCCGGCGCCCAGGGTGGAGCCGGACAGGGGCGCGGGCGTCGTGACGGATCCTGTCTGACGGATGACAAGGCTTCGGCTTCTCCGGGGATTGACACAGTGAAGTCCGAGGAATAAATGCTCGTTTGAGCAAAACGGAGGTGCCATGCCACGACCAAGAAAATGTCGCCGCATTGAAGGATGCCCCAAGGCGTCGTTTTTCAAACCGCAGGGAATTCCCCTGCGCGAACTGACGGAAGTGTATATGCCCATGGACGGGTTCGAGGCCCTGCGTCTTTCCGATTACGAGGGCCTGGGCATGGAGGATGGCGCGGAGCGCATGCATGTGTCCCGTCACACGTTCGGGCGGATTCTCGGCGATGCCCGGCGCACCGTAGCCAGGGCCCTGGTCGAGGGCCTGGCTTTGTACATCGCCAACGATGCCGGCGTGTCATGCGCGCAACTATACCCGGACCGTATCGCGGCCCGCGACAAGGAGCTTTATATGACCAGAATCGCAGTAACCAGCGAAGGCCCGAACATGACCGATCGCGTTGATCCCCGTTTTGGACGGGCCGGGGGTTTTGTCGTTGTCGACGTTGAAACCATGGCTTCGACCTATGTGGACAACGGCGCCTCCCAGACCATGAGTCATGGGGCGGGCATCCAGGCCGCCGAGAACATTGTCAATGCCGGGGCCGGAGTGCTGCTGACCGGATATGTCGGCCCCAAGGCTTTCGCCGCACTCAAGGCAGGCGGGGTCAAGATCGGCCAGAATCTGGACAACATGACCGTGGCCGAGGCCGTGGCCCTCTACAGGGACGGCAAGGTCGACTTCGCTGATGCCCCTAACAAATAGGATGCGCTCATGATTGTAGCAGTCGCGAGCGGCAAGGGCGGCACAGGCAAGACAACAGTCACGGCCTCCCTGGCCGTGTCGTGGCCGAAAGTCGTGATGGCCGTGGATCTTGATGTGGACGAGCCCAATCTGCATCTGTTTTTGAAACCGCAGATCACGGAAATCGAAACTGTGACTCTGGAAGTTCCGGAAGTGGACGAGACCAGGTGCACATTCTGCCGTGCGTGCGCCGAGCTGTGCCAGTTCAAGGCCATCGCGGTCATGGGCAAAGCCATCCTGACCTTTCCCGAGATGTGCCACGGCTGCGGCGGGTGCATGGCGATCTGCCCAGAAGGGGCCATCGGGGTGACCACCCGTGAACTGGGCGTCATGGAGCGGGGATCGGCCAGGGGCCGGATCTCCTGCCTGACCGGGCGGCTGCGCGTCGGCGAGGCCATGAGTCCGCCGCTCATGCGCCATGTGCGGGTGCGCGTGACGGCCGAGGCGGAGCTTCAAGGTGCGGACATCCTCATCGACGCGCCTCCGGGCGTGAGCTGCCCGGCCATGTGCGCCGTGGCCGACAGTGATGTCATCGTGCTGGTCACCGAACCCACACCTTTCGGCTTCTATGATTTCACCTTGGCCTGGGAGGCGTTCTCGCCGCTCGGCAAGCCCATGGCCGTGGTCGTCAACCGCGCCGGTCTGGGCGACGGGCGGGTCTACGACTTCTGCCGGGAGCACGGTCTGCCGATCGTGGCCGAGATTCCCTACCGCCGCGACATCGCGGAACACTATTCCAGGGGCCACGTTCTGGCCGAGCTTGACGAGGGGTTGAAGGAGCAGTTCGCTGGACTGTGCAGCATCCTGGCGAGCCTGACCAAGGAGGGGGATCATGCATGAGATTGTCGTGATCAGCGGCAAGGGAGGAACGGGCAAGACTTCCCTCACGGCGGCCTTCGCCCATCTGGCCGAGAACAAGGTCATCTGCGACCTGGATGTGGACGCCCCTGACATGCACCTGCTCCTTGCTCCCAAGGTTGTGCGCGAGGAGGCGTTTTATTCCGGGCACGAGGCCGTCATTGCTGAGGATCGCTGCTCCGGATGCGGAACTTGTCTGTCCATGTGCCGTTTTGGCGCGGTGGCGGCCGACGGCGATGCATACCGGATCGATCCTGCACGCTGCGAGGGGTGCAAGGTCTGTGTGGCCTTCTGCCCGGAAACGGCCATCGATTTTCCGTCCCGCCATTGCGGCGCATGGTATGTGAGCGACACGCGTTTCGGGCCCATGGTCCACGCCCAGCTTTTTCCGGGCCAGGAAAATTCCGGGCGGCTGGTCAACGAACTCAAGAAGGAGGCGCGGCGATTGGCCGAGGCGTACGGCCATGACCTGATTTTGTGTGACGGCTCACCGGGCATCGGCTGCCCGGTCATCAGCTCCCTGTCCCAAGCCACCCTGGCCGTGATCGTCACCGAACCTACGCCGTCGGGTGTGCACGATCTGGAGCGCGTGGCGGCCCTGTGCGATCATTTCCGCATCAAGGTCGCGGTGATCGTCAACAAGTTTGACCTCAACGCTGAACAAACCGCGCGCATCGAGACTTTGTGCCGGGAAATGGGCTACACGCTGGCCGGACGCCTGCCCCACGACAACGAGGTGACCAGGGCCATGGTCCGCCGTCAGGCTGCTACGGAAGGCGGCGATACAGATTTCGGTCTCCATGTGCGACATGCCTGGACGACCATCCAAGGGCTTTTGAATAGATAATTCACAAATAAGGAGAGAGTATGGAAAAGGCGAGAATCGCGGTCCCTTCTACTGTTCCCGGGGGGCTGGAAGCGGAGGTCGGCGCTCATTTCGGGCATTGTGACCTCTACACCATCATCGACGTGGAAAACGGTGCCGTCACTGCGGTCAGCACTCTACCCAACGTGCCGCACCAGCAGGGCGGCTGCATGGCCCCGGTCCAGCATCTGGCCGGCAACGGCGTGAACCTGCTCATCGCCGGCGGCATGGGCATGCGCCCGCTCATGGGTTTCAATCAGGTCGGCATCCAGGTTTATTACGGTGCCGGCGCGCCGAGTGTCGGAACGGCCGTGGACGCGCTCCTGAAGGGCGCGCTGGTTCCCTTCACCCAGGAATACACCTGCGGCGGCGGACACTAGCCATCCTCCCTGGCCGGGTCCTTGCCTGCGGAGGCCCGGCCTTTTTTCCCGAATCAAGGAGGGAGCCATGAAGGTGGTCATTCTGACCGGGCGCCGGGAATCCCTGGAGGATTTCGTCCGCGGCCTCGGTGTGGACATCGATTGGGCGGAAGAAGCCACAGATGTCCTGAACCGGGCCGGAGCCGGGAACTGGGGAGGCGTCGTCGTCGACGCCATGACACCGGGCATGGACTACAAGGCGTTTCTGATGGATCTGCTGCGCGTCAACGCCATGCTCAACACCGTGGTGATCACGGACATGGGCGAGGACGCGTTTCATGAGGACAGCGAAGGCCTTGGAGTGCTGTGCGCGGTGCCCGCCATGCCGACAAGCGAACACGGCGAGCAGGTCGTTACGAGGCTCAGGCGGATATCCGGACTGGTCTGATCGGCTGATCCGGTGGCGGACCGGCCGTCACGTCACGCAGAAGGGCGCTCTGACGAGTGCCTGCGGCGCACGGCTTCCTGAAGCCTGCGCAGCGTATCTTGCAGCATTTTCCTCTCCACGGGTTTGGAGAGGTACAAGTCCATGCCCGCTTCCTGAAAAAGCTGGCGTTCGCCGGGCATGGCATAGGCGGTCATGGCCACGATGGGGATGCCCGGGTCGAAGTCTCCGGACGCGTCCGCGCGAATGCGCCGCGTGGCCTCGACGCCGTCCATGACGTCCATCTGGATGTCCATGAAGACGCAGTCGAAGCGGGCTTCGCGGAGCATGTCCATGGCCGCGGCACCGTTGGTGGCGGTCCGGACCCTGTGTCCGAGTCGTTGCAGCATGGCCGAGGCCGCCATTCGGTTTATTTCGTCGTCCTCCACCAGAAGGATATCGAGGCTGTCTACGGCTTCGCCGCTTGTCTCCGAGGGAGGCTTCGTCCCGGACTCTTCGGCCGTGTTCACGGCCAGGGGGAGCATGACGTACGCGGATGTCCCCTGTCCCTCCTCGCTGTCCAGGGCCAGCGTCCCGCCCATGACGTCGACCAGGTGCCTGCAGATGGACAGCCCCAGGCCGGCTCCCTGTTCCCTGCGCGTGAAACTGCCGGCGACCTGCACGAAGGGTTTCCCCAGGTGGCTCAGGCGGTTGTCCGGGATGCCGATGCCGTTGTCCGAGACCACGAAGAGCAGGCGGGCCGTGTTTTCGTTCAGGGGCCTGAGGGCGCTCACCCCGACCCGGATTTCCCCGTGGTCGGAAAATTTCATGGAATTCCCCACCAGATTGAAGAGAATCTGTCGGACCCTCATTTCGTCCCCGATCAGGAACTTGGGCACGCCCGCGTCCACCTCGAGCACCAGCGGGATGCCCTTGTTTCGGCTCAAGGGGCCGAAGGTCTCGGTCAGGGCCGTCAGCACGTCGTCGAGGTCGAAGGGCTTCTCGGCCAGCTGCATGCGGCCGGCCTCGATGCGGGACAGGTCCAGAATGTCGTTCAGCAGCCGGGACAGCCTGCGGCCCGATCTGATGGCCATGTCCGCAGATCGCGCCTGCTCCTGGTCCAGGTTCGTGGCCTTGAGGATGTCGAGCATGCCCAGGAGGCCGTTCAGGGGCGTTCTGATCTCGTGGCTCATGTTGGCCAGGAACACGCTCTTGGCCCTGTTGGCCTCTTCGGCTGCGTCCTTGGCGGCCCGCAGTTCACCGGTTCGCGCCGCGACCATGTTCTCCAGCTTTGTCTGATCCTCGACCACCCGTTCGATCATGGCGTTGAAGCTCGCACCCAGATCGCCGAATTCGTCCGCCGACGCGACGGGTATGGGTTCCGTGCGCTGGCCGGCGGCCATGATGCGGGTCACCTGGACCAGCCGCTTCAGCGGGTCGGCGATGATTTTCGACAGGTACCAGGTGAAGAACAGGGGGAGGACGACCAACAGCAGCGCCGTGGTCGTATAGAGCAGGCTCTTGATCCTGTAGTCGGCTTCCTGGGCGTCCTGCAGGTCATGCAGGCTTTTCCGGGCACGTTCGCGAAGGACTGCATGGGACTCGGTCAGGGAAGCTGCGACAGTGGCAGCCTGCCCGTGCACATTTTCGAGCTTGCGGACATTGGCCAGACAGTCGGCTGCGGCGCTGTACACCCCGAACAGAGCAATGCGCATGGCCGTGTCGTCCTCCGGACCCTCGCGGCGTGATGCCGCCTTCTGGATGGCTTCCAGCCGTTCCGGAAGCGCGCCGATGTTTCCCACTGAACTTTCGACTCCATCCGTTTTCCTGCCGAGAATGGCCGCAAGAGATGCCCGGATCTCGGAGCCCGGCACCTCCGCGATGGCCTCGACGAGATCCCGTTGCCTTTTGGCCACAGCCGACTCCAGGGCGCTGCGCTGGTCGCTCAGGAGCACGGATTGTCTCAGTGTCAGGCGCAGGGCGCGCAGGAGTCCGGTGAGATCCCCAGGACGGGGGCTCTGCCCGGACATGGTTTCCGGGGCGGCGACGGACAGCAGGGCCTGGGCCTCCTCGATGAGCGCGGCGGCCTTCTCGGCCACGCCGATGTCCGCGGTCCGGGCGTACCAGGTAATGAGAGGCTCCATCTCGTCGACGATGTCCGCGGTCCTCGACGTCAGGATGACCGTGTCTCCGAGGTGCTGTGTTTGGCGGTAGGCGAGCACATTGACAAGGCAAATCAGGACCGTCAGGGCCACGAGCAGACCGAAGCCGAGCAGCAGCTTGGTGGAGATGGGCATCGAGGCGAACCGTCGGCACAGGCCGTCCGCGCCGGCGGGGAGGGAGTCGGGCGTCTTGCTATTCATGAGGGAGGTTGCGGACCTTGGCATCGAGCCTCTGCAGGATCTGGGGCGCCAGATCCGGGAAGGCCAGAAATTCCGTGAAGGCGTTCAGCCCGAGTTCGGCCACGTCCGGACGTGCGGCGAGATCGAAGTTGAAGGCCCAGGACGGGGCCTTACCGATGAGCGGCAGGATGATCTTCTGCGCCTCCGGGTACTTGCCGGGATCGACACCCAGGCGGGGCACGATGTTGCCGCCGGTCCTGCTGATCATGAGCTGTACGTCCTCTCGGGTGAAGTGGCGCAGGACGTCCATGGCCCCCTCGGGGTTCCTGGCATCCCTGGGGACGATGAGCCCGTCTACGGGGCCCACGGACACCATGGGCAGGCCGGGTTCGATGGCCGGGAAGGGGAACATGCCGAAGTCCCTGCCCGGGACCCAGCCCATTTGCTCTGAGGACAGGTAGCCGAACAGCCAGCTGCCCATGAGGGTCATGGCGGCCCGTCCCTCGACGAGCAGCCGGCCTGCGCCCGTGTCCCAGTCCGTCCCGATGGGGTCTGGGTTGAAGAAGCCTCTGTCGACGAGTTCCTTCCACAGGGCGAAGGCCCGCATGACCTGCGGGTCCGTGTAGGCCGCCTTGCCCAGCATGAGGTGCTGGCGGTACTCGGGGCCTGCCGTGCGCAGCAGCAGGTAGTCGAACCAGAACTGGGAGGGCCATTTGTGCCGGGCGCCAAGGGCCAGCGGCGTTACGCCGTTCGACCTGATGGTCTCGCACACGCGCAGGAACTCGTCCCAGGTTGCGGGTGGGTTCAGGCCCAGGCGCTGGAACAGCTTCCTGTCGTAGATCATGGCCACCAGATGCTGGGTGATGGGCAGGAGGTACTTGTGGCCGTCGTAGGACACGGCGGATTCGACCAGCGAGGGGCTGAAGTGTTCGCCGAGCCGCTCTCTTTCCCAGAGTTCGTCGATGGGTTGCAGCTTGTCGACCAAGGTCGAGGTGCGCATGCCGGCCCAGTAGCTGTAGATGTCGGCGGGGCGGCCGGCGTCCAGGTCGGCCGTGATGGCGGTCTTGAACGCCTCGTGGTCCAGGGCGTTGCCGATGAGTTCATAGGTTTTGGACGCGGCGTTGTAGCTGGCCACGGCCTCCTCCATGCCCGACCCGGCCGTGCCTTCGAAAGACCAGTAATGGGAATAGTAGACCCGTTGCTTCGGGTTTGGAACCTGGGCCTCCTCGCCGCACGCCCCGAGAAGGATCCCAAGGGTCGCGAGCGTGAGAATGAGTCCTCTCATCGTGATGCCCCCGTCGTTGCAGGATTTGGAGCCGGTCGGCGGGACGCTCCTTTCGCGTTGCGAAAGGCGGCGATTTCATGATGCTGATATTGTGCATGATGACATGAAAGAGTGGTCGCCGCAATGGCTGGAAAGACAGGGGCGGGTCCATGGTCAGGGCATGGGCCCGAGCTCAGAGGCAGGGCGGCAGGAAAATGGTCCGGCCGATGGTGCGGGGGCAGCGTCCGGGTGAGTGCCGACCGGCAAGCACGGGTTCCGTGCGGCAGGTCGGTGAACCGGGGCGGATCCCGCCGGGCGTGCACGGACGGAACGAGCTGATGGGGCAGGGGGGACGGACGGGCCGCCCCCCTGAATCGCGACGTGACTAGTTGTACTCGTTCATGGCCGCGTCGGCGTAGGTGTCTTCGAGCACCTTGCGCAGACGGAAGGCGCCTTCGATCATTGGGGCGAGCTTGGGCAGGCCGTCGATCTTGTCGACATAGCTGAAAGCGCCCATGACTTCGGCCAGACGGCGGGTCTCTTCGCTGCCGTGTCCGGTGAAGAGAACGACCTGGATCTTGGAGTTGATGGCCTTTATCTGTTTGAGGGTCTCGATGCCGTCAATGCCGGGCATCTCGATGTCGAGAACCACGACATCGTAGCTTTTCTTCTTGACCATCTCGAGGGCGTCGTCACCTGTGTGGGCCACGTCCGGGGACACGCCGTACAGGATATTCAGGCGGTCGGCGAGAATGCGGCAGAGATCCTTCTCGTCGTCAACGATCAGAAGCTTCATCTTGTTCATGTTCATTCCTCCTTGGCAGATGCCGGTTCTTCCGGCCCGTTATGTTCGTTGTGTTCATGCACGGCCATGGGCACCGTTATGGTGAAGGTCGAGCCATGCCCAGGCGTGCTGCGCACGGATATGCTCCCTCCCATGGCCTCGATGATGCCGTGACAAATAGCCAGCCCCAGTCCAATCCCCTTGCCCACATCCTTGGTGGAGAAAAAGGGTTCGAAAATTCGTGTCAGCAGATGCTCTTCGATGCCGCAGCCTGAATCCTGGACCGAAATACTCAACCAGGCGTCTTCGAGTGTGCCCTGCAGGCGCAACAGGCGTTCTTCGGCGGGCGTCGATTCGAGCGCGTCCAGGGCATTGTCGACGAGGTTGCCCAGGACCTGGCCCCATTCCGAATTCGGCAGCTGAATTTTGTGCAACTGTGCAGGCCAGAGCTGTTCGACCTTTGCGCCTATCTGCTGGACCCTGTTCCTGCGAGCGCCCAGGACTTCCTGCACCAGTTCGGGGAGATTCGTGGTCGCCCCCTTTTCGTCCAAGGCGCAGCGCAATGTCAGCAGCTTGGAGGTGATGGCCTTGCAGCGCAGGCCCTGGCGCCGGATCAGGTCGATGGATTCGAGAATCTGCTCCCGGCTGTTGTTCTCAAGGGTCGACTCGTCCAGGATTTCTTCGATCCAGCCAACCTCATTGAGCACGACCTGCAACGGGTTGTTGATCTCGTGGGCCACGCCCGTGGCCAGTTCTCCCATGGCGGCAAGCTTGGCCGTCTCGGCCATGCGCTGTCTGGACATGGTCTCCATCCGACGCCCTTCGGCCTCGCCGATGGCTGCGACAAGGGTGTTTATGTCCGTCGGTTTGGTCAGGTAATCCCTGGCGCCGCCCTTCATGCCGGCGACAGCCGTGCCCAGCGTGGTGTCCGCCGTGAGCAGAATCACTTCCGGCGCCGGCTTTTCGGCCCGCAGGATGTCCATGGTTTCCAGCCCGCTCATGCCCGGCATGGTGATGTCAAGGATCACGACCTCCGGCGCAAAGGTCCGCGCGACCTCCAGTGCCTCCTGGCCGTCGTACGCTGTCCGGACCTCCATGCCGCGCGTGCGCAGCCGCTCGGAGAGCAGGTCCGTGAAATCGCGTTCGTCGTCAACGACCAGGACTCGTACCATATCGCCTCACCGCAGAAGATGTTGCTTGCCTAGGGTGACGGTGTGAACACTGTCTATTAAGGTATTGATATCCAGGGGTTTTTTGTGGTACATCGCCGCTCCGAGATGCGAGCATGTTTCAAAGTCCAGGTCCGATCCATGTCCGCTGAGCATGATCACGGGGAGGCCTGGCCACTGCTTGCGAATGCGTCGTAATACCTCCACGCCGCTAATCCCTGGCATGCGCAGGTCGAGCACGACTACATCGGGTGGCTCCTCGGCGATCATGTCCAGTCCGCTTTGGCCGTCAAGCGCCGCTCTGGCCGTGAATCCGCGCATCTCAAGCCGCTCTTGCAGCGTGGTCACGAAAGCCTCTTCGTCATCGATAAGCAAAATGCTGGGTTCGTCCATGTATTCCTACCGCAATTGTGGTCTCAAGGCTGAACGGGAAAAAAGAGCCGTAGCCGACTGCCGTCCCACTCCGCGCGTCCCGGCTCAAGCATCGCTCCCAGCGCGGCGACTCCGTCCCGGTCGGGAGTCACACTTTCGGGAGGGCAAATGGTCAGAACATGAAAGTCTGTTCCGCCTTCAAGGTCGACACGCAAGATCCCTTCCTTCGTGCCCGTGCCCACCGCCCATTGCAGCGCTTTGTAGCCGCTCATGAGTACCTGCAGTGCGCCCATGGAAACAGGCAGGGCGTTGGACGGGACTGACAGGTTCAGGGCCACGCCTTTCAAGCGTACGTAACGATCGGCGAGCTGGGCCAGAATTTTCGCGAAGGCGGTCAAATCGCAGCATTCGAGTAGATCCGCATCCGGCGTATGGGCGAGCCGGCTGGTGGCGTCCAGCAGCCCCTTGCCCCGGTCGACCTGGAAGGTGATGTTCTCAAGGGTGCGCTCCATGTTGGGTTTGTGCTTGAAGTCGACCCTGGAGTTGACCTTGAGAATATCGCCCATGAGTCCCGCCGACTCGCGGATGATGGCCAGAATATTTTGCATTTCGTGCATGTTCTGCGCCGTGACAGCACCCATGAAGCGTGCTTCTTTTGGGATTTCAAGCATTTGGAGATCCTTCGGGTAAATTTATGGCCTCGTCGATGGTTCGGATCAATTCTTCAAGATCGAGGGGTTTGGTCAGATAGGCGAAGGCGCCGTGGCGCATGCCCTCGATGCCGTCGCGCGTCTTGCCCTGCCCGGTGAGCAGGATGACCTTGACCTTCGGATGTTCACCCTTGACCTTCTGCAGTACCTCGATGCCTTTCATTCCCGGCATCATGACGTCCAGCACGATCACCTGCGGCACATTGTCGGCCACGGCTTTGAGGGCCGATTCTCCGTCATGGACAACGCGGGGGTTGACGCCCCTGAGTTCCAGTCGTTCGGCCAGGGTGATGATGAAATCGACTTCATCGTCTACCAAAAGGATGTTCCATGTTTTCATATCCATGATTAACCTTCCACAGGGTGTTTGGGCAGCAGGATGGTCATGGTGGTGCCCTCGTTCAGCTTGCTCTGGACCTTGATCTCTCCGCCCAGGCGTTTGACGATACCGTAGGTGATGGACATGCCAAGCCCGGTGCCTTTTTCTTTCTTGGTAGTGAAAAACGGTTCGAACATGTTTTTGGCCGTCTCGTCGGACATGCCGCAGCCGTTGTCCTCGATGGAAATGGCGACATAGTGATCATCCACGTTCCAGCTGGACAGCAGAATCCTTCCGCCGTCGGGCACGGCCGCCAGGGCGTTGTTCAGAATGTTCAGAAAGACCTGCTGAATCTGGCCGTGGTCGGTGGCGATGTTCGGCAAGTTCTTTGAGAGTTCGCGCTTGAGTTCGATATTGCGGTATTGGGCCTCGCGTTCAAGAAAACCCAAGGTCTCTTCAAGCACGGCGTTCAGGTCCAGAATCTCGATCTTGACGTCCATGCGCTTGGCAAAGCTGAGCATGCGGTGGGTAATGCCCCGACAGCGATCCACGGATCTGAGGATGGACTCGATTTGTCTGGAAAATTTTTCCTTGTCCGGAAAGTCGGGCCGCAGATCCATGATGTCGCGCATGAGTCCGGCCTTTTCGTTGATGATGGCCAGGGGATTGTTGATTTCATGGGCGACTCCGGCGGCCAGACGGCCGATGGAGGACAGCTTCTGCGAATGCTCCATCTGGTGAATGGCGCCCAATCGCTGCTCATCGCTTTCCTGCAGCCGGTTGATGAGCACGCTGGTCAGGCGGTATACGGCCATGAAGATGGAGATGACCCCGAATACAAAGATGACAAGCAGGTCGAGGCGTACCGTGTACCAGGTGCTGAAGAACGTCGGCTTGAGCTTGACGGCCACGAGCACGAAGTCCGAGTCGGCGATGAAGGCCGATGCGATGTAGATGTCGTTTTGATCGGGATCGCGGATGCCCTGCACGTTGGATTCGAAATTCGTGGGCGGCAGGCTGAAGGGCAACATGTCCAGCACCTTTCCGTAGCGCCTGGACTCGGTTTGCAGGACGCCTCTGCGGTTGACCAGGAAGGCGTCGCTACCCGGTTCCAGACCCATGGCCGAAATGATGCGGTCGAAATGCATGGTGTCGAGGGTGGCCCGCAGAATCCATGACTGACCGCTCTCGGTGGTGTGCCGAACGGCGATGACGACATGCGGGAACTTGCGAAAACCCAGGAACACGTCACTTATGTAGGTGCCCTTGAACTGGACCTGATGGAACCAGTCCTGGGAAGTGTAGTTGCGGTCCTTGAGATCGTAGGGGCCGGCGTAGCTGAGCTGGTTGCCGGCGGCATCGATGAGTCCGAGATCGACAAAACCGGTGAATTCCCGGCGCATGACCTGGAAGATGCGCTGCAGATTGGCATCGTTGGAAAGCTCGTCGAAGGAGTAGGCCGATGCGATGAAACTTACCGCCGAGGTCCTTTCGGCCAGGAAGAGTTCAAACGAGTGCTTGGCCTTGCCCACCAGCGCTCGCAGCGGGGCCTGGATTTCGGCCGACATGGAGCTCTGGTGCTCGTAATAATTGATTGCAGCCAGCGAAAGCAGCGGCAACAGGGTGACCAGGGCCATGAGCGAGACTATCTTGCGCCGCAACAGCTTGTAGCGGTCGGGAGAATTGATCTCCGTGGCCAGATCGGCCTTGATGGCTTCCATGGGGCCGGACAGGATTTTTTTCATGTCGTTTCCGTTGCCCGGTCATAGAGGATGTCTCCGGCTTTGAGTGTTCCTTCCGTCAGGCGGGAGGCAACGCGTTCCACCGGACCCATGACCGAGTCGATGACGTCGATGCGCTTCCAGCGCAGATAGTGGTAATACTCGTCCTCAATGCCTCCGCAGACGATGGTGCCGATGTCCCGCGAAAGGGCCAGATCGCAAAGTTCGTCTCCGGAAGCGTAAGCCAGAAGAAAGGACTTGCGCAAGACGATTTCTCCGCCTTCGGAAATGGTCAGCAGCAGCGCTTCGGTGGTCAGATCGAAGCGGGGGGCGATTTCGTCCTTGGCGACGGTGATCAGCACGCGACGTTCCATTGCTATCGCTCCTCCGTGTTCTTGCGACCGGCCTTGCGGCTTTTCTCCACCGGCCGGACAGGCGCTTCGGTTTCGGCGCCGTCCGTCAAATGCATGGGAAGATGCTCGGTCAGGATGGTGTCGCCATTGCAGACCATGGCGGCAAATTCCATGATGTTCTTCAGTTCACGAACGTTGCCCGGGAAATCGTGGGCATATACATGGCGCTGGGCTCTTGGGCTTATGGCGGTGATGTCCTTTTTGAAACGCGTCGCATAATGGCCCATGAAATGATGCAGCAGAAAACTCAGGTCCTCTCCGCGATCCTTGAGCCTCGGCAGGTGCAGGCGGATGGCTGCAATGCGATGGAAAAGATCCTCCCGCAGACGTCCTTCCTGCACCAGTTTCTCCGGTGTCTCGGCTGTGGAAGCCATGAGCCGGGCGTTGGCCCGCATGGGTTTTTCCGCGCCGACAGGCACGATGGTGCCTTCGTCCAGAAATCTGACCAGGCTGCTTTGCTGCGCAAGTGGCAGATCCGCTATCTCCGACAGGTAGAGGGTTCCTCCCTGAGCCTGCTGGAACCGGCCAGGCTTGAGCTTTCCGTCTGGTCCCTGCATGCGTCCGAACAATTCGGCATCGAGCAGTTCTGAGGGCATGGGGCCGCAACTGAATCGCACGAAGGGTTCGCGAGATCTGGGCGAAGCCTTGTGGACCGATTCGGCCAGAAGATCCTTGCCTGTGCCGGTCTCGCCCGTGATCAGCACGGCAGTGTCGTGCTGGGCGATGACAGGCACGAGGCCGAGAATCTTTTTCATGGCCGGACTGCGCCCCACAATCTGGCCATGGTCCGCCACCTGGGACAGGCGTGCTTCGATTTCCCGCAAGGCCGTCAGCTCTTCCACCACATCCAGCACGCAGATCGGACGGTTGTTTCCATCCAGAACGCGTACCGGAGTGATGCGGACGGGAATCTTGCGATGGTGCCGGTTGATGCAATCGGTCTCGATCCCGACACCCGGAACCGCTTCGCTCCCGTGTGGACAGTCCTGCAGGCAGGCCCGGCTGCGCAGGACGTGCCGGCAAGGCAGTCCGCGCACTTCTTCCCGGCTGTAACCGGTCAGGGCTTCGAGGGCCTTGTTGAGCATGAGGACATGCCCCTTGTTGTCCAGAAGGACCACCCCAACGGGCAGCCCATCCAGCAGGGATGGCAGGTCCGGGCAATCGGTGCCGATCAGGTCTTCAATCCGTTTGAGCACGAGCCTCTCCTTTAGTGCGCGCCGCCTCCGACGATTCCGGATGCTGCGAAGCAAAGGACCAGAACTTCAAGAAGCGCGATAATGGCGAACACGAAGTCCTTTTTCTTGAAGTAGGTGAGGGTGACCGGGATGTAGGCCACGATGGTCAGGCCCCCCAGGAGCGCGATTCCAAGGAAGTTCAGGAAATCGCCATTGGACAGAAGCGTTGTCCAGCCCCAGCCGGTGGGGACGTTGTTGTCTGCGAGATACTGGCCAACGGGCAATCCCCAGTACTTGATAACGTTATCCATGGACACGTAGGGGTCCATGATGCCGGAGACGTAGAGCACGTATGTTACAAGCATGAGCGCGAGGCCGCCCCAGCATCCGTAGAAGAGGATGTTTGCGTATGCTATCTGTTCGGCAGGCGCGTTGGTATCGGGTTTATTCATGTCTTTTCTCCTTGATTCTGGAATATGTTAGAAGCCCAGGCCCTTGGCCAATGCCTTTCCACCCGCGAAGAGCAGCACGCCGATGACCATGTAGCGGATGAAGGTGGGCTTGGCGATGGCAAGCAGGCGCACGCCGACGAAAGAACCCATCATCAACCCCACGATGGAGGGAATGGCCATGAGCGGAATGACGCAACCCTGGTTCAGATAAACCCAGGCGGCGGAGGTGTCGGTGATGGAGAGGAGAAATTTACTGGTGCCGACGGCGACCTTGAGCGGGGCGCCCATGAGCAGGTTCAGCACGGGAACGTTTGCCCAGCCGGCGCCAAGTCCGAACATGCCGGCCATGATGCCGATGACGATGAAGAGCAGAAGGCCCATGACGGTGCGGTGGGTTTTCCACTCAACGATTTCGCCAGTGGCGGGTTCCATGTAGGCGCCTCTCATCCCAAAGGCCAAACTCAGGGCGTCCTGCTTTTCGACGACGGGACGCGCCGTGTTCTTGGAGAGCAGGAGCAGGATGGCGATACCCATAATGGTGCCGCCCAGGCACATCTGGACGATGTGGTTCGGCAGGGCAAGGCCGAGGAAGGCGCCGACGATGGCGCAACTGGAGGCTATGAGCGCCACCGGAAGAGCCAGGCGCAGGCTGGCCAGGTTGCGTTTGAGCAGACCGGGACCGGCGGCCAGGGCTCCTGCCAGGGCTACGAGCAGACCCGCGCCGCGCACAAAGTCAAGGTGAAAGGGGAAAAATCCGCTGACCAGCGGTACGTAAAGTACACCGCCGCCAACACCGGCAAGAACCGCGATGATGCCAAGCACAAAACAGAAAAACAGCAAGATGGTAGGCCAGGCCCACCAGGGCAGGGTTGAAGATGTGCCCGTGGCTTCCGCCAGCTGTTTGGCTGCTTCATCCGCGAGTTCGGGGTTATTGCTCGCCCAAGCCAAAGTGACCAACAGGAGTGCGCCCATTGCGGCCCCTCCCAGAATTCGCATCCACTTCGTGTTCAGTTTCATTCCTGTTTCGCTCCCGTTTACACGTTTCCTCAAGCATTGATTGATTTAGCACCACGATGCACAACGCATCCGACCCCCTATCTAGGCAAGGAGCATGCCAGTGCGGAAATGCAGGCCAGCCGTATGTTGACGTGTGTGAGCGCAGGGAGTAAACGGCAAAATATTGCCGCAATCGGCAAGTTTGTGCCTTTTTTCTCAAATAATTTCTCGGTTCGGTAGATAATTGTTAAGCAGGCATTCCGATTTTCCGGTGTGTGAAATAAAGGATGAAATCGATGGAATTTCGAGCAGATAATGGAAAAAAAGCCAGAGCCGGAAGGCTTGCTCAGTCTGGCAAGAAATTGCCGAAAGTTCCGGAGGCTTCTTCCGCTGCGGAGATTTTGGAGCTTGGAACCGAAGATGGACTTGGCAAGTTCGTCATCCAGTCCAGAACAATGCGTGATCTCTATCGTCTGGCCACGCAAGTCGCCGGTTCTGATGCAACCATTCTGGTTTATGGCGAATCAGGCACGGGCAAGGAGCTCTTCGCCCGGCTCGTACACCAGCTTTCGGGCCGCAGATCGAAACCGTTCATTCCTGTGAACTGCGGAGTGCTCAAGGGTGAGCTTTTCGCCGACAAGTTTTTCGGGCACGAGGCCGGAGCCTTCACCGGGGCGCAGCGTCAGCGCAAGGGCAGCTTCGAGATGGCCGCCGACGGGACCCTGTTTCTCGATGAAGTGGGCGAGATTCCGCCTCCCAATCAGGTGGATTTTCTGCGCGTCCTGGAGGAAAAGACCTTTCGCCGCCTGGGCGGGGAGAAGACCCAGCCCTTTGACGCCCGCATCGTCGCGGCCACTAACAGGGTGCTGCACAAGATGGTCGTGGCCGGAGAGTTTCGGGCCGACCTGTATTATCGCCTCAACGTCATCCCCGTGACCCTTCCGCCGCTGCGGGAGCGCATCGACGACATTCCGCCCCTGGCCGAATATTTCCTGGCCATGTATCGGCACCGTTACCACAAGCCGGATGTGCGCCTGGCTCCGGCCACCCTTGATACCCTGTGCGGTTATTCCTGGCCGGGCAACGTGCGCGAGCTGCGCAACCTGACGGAGCGGCTGGTCCTGTTGTGCGCCGATCCGCTCATCGAACCCGTCCATCTGCCCCTGGAAATGCGCCTGGCCACTGGATTGCCGGCAACGGAGTGCGGCCAGAGCGTCATGACACTGGAAGCAGCCGTGCGTCAGGCTGAAGTCACGGCCATCATCAGAGGGTGGTCCGAAGCGGGGGGCAGCAAGGCCAGGTTGGCCGAGATCCTCGCCGTAAGCCCCCGCACCCTGCGTTACAAGCTGGCTGAATACGACCTCAAGCTGAACTGATTCCTTTTTCCACGCCTTTTTTCTCGATTCAGAAATACATTATTTTCCAGCTGTTTGAAGATTTTCCATGCCGATGCCGCGGACTTCATGGACTCGGCATGATTTCTTTGCGGCAAAATTTTGCCGCATGGCGCGAAGTGATCTTTTAAAGGAACTGAATGGGCAGTCTGCAGCAGCGCTTCATGTCTCCATCCCTTGATGAGATGTTCTGCGTCACGCAGGTGGAGCAGGGCCCCTCGGCCTCCCAAGATCCTGGAAAGCCTGCCTTGCGGGCGCTGCGGCGAGAAGATCATGGACTCGCGTACACGCCGTTTTGCCGGGTAGACATGGTGCATCGCAGTATTATGTGGCCGCGCCGTTCGCGGCTGTGCCGAGTGTTGGTCTGGAGCTCCAGACCGACTCGCCGATCATGAAAAAGCCCCGGTTCCTGCATTGCGAGGAGCCGGGGCTTTTTACATGGAGCGCCTTGTCTACTTGGAGCCCCAGATCTCGTGATGGATCAATTCCGGCCGGAAACGGTTTACGGCCTCGAAGATTCCGTCCGGCCAGCCCACCGGGATCAGCGAGAAGGGGATGATGTTTTCGGGGATGCCGAGGAGTTTTCGAAAGCCGTCCATGCGGTCCTTTTCCGGGAAGATTCCGACCCAGACCGTGCCGAGTCCGAGGTCCCGGGCGGCCAGGAGGATGTTCTGGGTGGCCGCGCTTGCGTCCTGATCCCAGAAGGTTGGCCATTTCTTGCCGTCCGGATCTCCGCAGACCACAATGGCGGCGGGGGCCTGCAGGACCATCTTGCTATAGGGATGGAAGCTTGGGATGGTGTCGAGTTTGGCCCTGTCCCTTATGACGATGAAGTGCCAGGGCTGCTGGTTTCCGGCCGAAGGCGCGCTCATGGCGGCCTTGATGACGACGTTGAGCATCTCGTCCGAGACGGGCTTGTCGAGGTATTTGCGAATGCTGCGGCGGGTGTGGATGGCGTCCAGGAGTTCCATCATGTTTCTCCTTGCTCTCATGTTGCAGGGTATTCCCAATCAAGGCTACAGTTCTCACTGTAAATCCCGAATCCCATGATGCCAAGTGGAAATGGCCGAAAACGCGAAGGAGGACGACATGCAGAGTTTGCGCAAGGAGAAGTTGCCTGAATTTTTGGAAGTGCTGGGACTGACGGAGGTGCCCATGGTCCTGTGCTGGACCGACGACGAACCCGAAGGCTCCGCCCCCGATCCGGGACAGCCGCCCACGCGGGAGCGCGAGGAGCGCGGGGAGGTCAACTGGCAGGAGGTCTTCGGCAATTTCTCCTGTGTCATGGGGCATATCTGGCGTGCGCGGCGCAAGCAGAAGGCATCGTATTTCTCGGCCGAACGCTACGGCTGCCCCGGCGGGAGCTTCTTTCTGGGCTTCCACAAGCCCCAGTCGCGCGCCATCATCGGCTACGTGTCCTCGGGCATCCCTGGGTGGAGCGAGGGGGAACGTTATTGTGAGTCTCCTGAGGCCCTTGAGAGGATTTTTGACATCATCGATCCCGTGCCGGCGAAGGCGAAATACTGCGTGGTCAAGCCGGTGACCATGCTGGAGGCCGGGGACGAGCCGGAGGTCGTCATGTTCTTTGCCCGCCCCGAATCCCTGTGCGGCCTGCACCAGCTGGCCTGCTTCGTGACCAACGATCCCGAGGTGGTTGCTTCACCCTGGGCCGCAGCCTGCGGCGGCATCGTCACCTGGCCCCGCACGTATCTTGAACATGGCCTAAACAGGGCCGTGATTGGCGGTTGGGACCCTTCGGCCAGGAAATTTCTGAAGACCGACGAGTTGTCCTTCACCGTGCCATGGGGGATGTTCTGCGATATGCTCGAAAGATATCCGGATTCTTTTCTGAAGATGCATACCTGGGAGACGACGCGGAAAAAGATCGTCCGCAGCCGCAAGGCCTGGGGGGAGGAAGGAAAGTGAATAGTGATTTGTGAATGCAGGATGAAGACATGGGGTGCCGCACTACGCCTTACGTGGCAGCGCGGCCGCGTTCCGGTTCGGTCCGGGCAGGGCCTGGCTCAGTCAGACAGTCGCCGGCCCTTGCCCGGAACGAACCGGGAAGCTGGTTCTTTGCCGTGGGCGAAATTCCGGGGCCTTCGTGCTTCCCTTCTGGTTTTGTTACATCATTAATTCCGTTCGTCGGTCAGCATCGGCGTAACGGGAACGAGGCGCGGTATTCTTGAACGGATCCTTCACTACTTCAGTTCCTGCATAGCCTTGATCAGCGGGCCCAGGTCCGGGCGCGAGTTGATGTCGTGCACGTCGATGTAGCGGATGATGCCCTGCTTATCGATCAGGAACAGGGAACGCTCGGCCTCGCCCGTTGAACGCAGAATGCCCAGCGCCTCGGCCAAGCTGCCGTGCGGGTAGAAATCCGAGGCTACGGGGAACCACACCCCGCCCATTTCCTGCACCCAGGCGTGGAGGGTGGGCACGTTGTCCACGCTTACGCCGATGAGCTGGGTTTCGGCCTGGTCGAACATGTCCTGCACGATGTTGTAGCCGGGCCATTGTCCGGAGCAGACCGGAGTCCAGGCCGCCGGGACAAAGGACAGGACGACGTTTTTTTTGTCACGGAACTCGGCAAGAGTGATGTTGCGCCCGTCAATGGTCGGCAGAGAGAAGGCGGGCATCGGGTCCCCGACCTTGACTTTGAGCGTGCTGTCCACAGGCTTGAGCGGACCTTTGTCGTAGATCCGCTCTGTCGGGATCGACGCCTCCTGGGCCGGGAGTTGGGTTGGCAGGAAAAGCAGCAGGGCAACGAAGAGCAGGCTGGAGGGCAGGGGACGTGTCATTTTTTGTTTCCTCTATTCGCAAGCCTTCATGGCTTGGTCAAAAAAACTCTCCGCTGATTCCATGCGCCCAAGCAGCGTCTTTACGACACGGATTTCCTTTTTGTCCGGGTTCATGGACAGCACGTAGAAGAACGGGGTTCCGACTTCGCCGATCTCCTTGTTGACCGTGAAGTCCGGGTCGGAAAAGAGAGGGAAGGTGATGGCGTACTTGTCGCGGAAAACCTGCACCTCGAAGTCGGAGTTGCCGATGCCAACTCCGATGAGCTTGACATTTTCGCTCAGGCCCCGGCTTGCGATCAGGGCGTTCAACTCGTTGAGGGCCGGGGCTTCGCGCTGGCAGTGGGGACAGTACATGCTGAAAGCGACAAGAATGACTGTCTTGGCGCTTAGTTCGGAAAGATGCCGCGGCGCGGGGCTTTCGAGCCCCAGATGGGTCAGGTGCTCCTGGCTCAGTTCTCCGCGCAGGAGCAGGTCCGGCATGGAGCTGCCCACGGGCAGGGGGTGTGAGGTCGCGCTGTCCGAGGCCTCTATGGCCAGGGCGTTGCCGGCAAGCAACGAAAATAGAAGGAAAGTGAATACGATTCTGATGGTCATGAAGACTCCTTGAGTCAGGTCTCTATAAATGAAAGTGGCTGCTCTGGGACTGTGGATTGTCGGTCAGTTCATGGAAATTTGTATTAAGAATAGCAAGATGCTGCGTGCGCTGCAAATGACTTTCCAATACTCAGGTTTTTGCACTGGGGGAAAAGTGATGATCCCCGCAAAACGGAGCTCTGCGGGGATCATGTCATTCGGGATGGACAGTGGTCTTGTTTGGTCAAAGAGGCCCGCTTTTGTGTGCTGCGTGCCAGGAAGAGGGGCCTCAAGAAGCACTGTGGCAAGCGGGGTGCCGTCCTGAATTTTACGGGTTCGTTCCGGATGCGTCCCCGGATTTTGATTCGGCGGTGATGTCGATCACTTCCGGTTCGCTGAGTCCTCTTTTGAAATTGGAGATGGCCCGCCCCATGTTGGTGCCGAGAAGCGGGAGATTTTTCGCCCCAAAGACAAAAAGGGCGATGACTAGAATGACAAGCAGTTCCTGAACGCCTATTCCGAACATGAGAGCCTCCGCGAGAGGTGCTGGAAAAATGGTCGCTGACACATCTTGGCCCGGACATTAGCCGGGCCAAGATAGTTTTTTTATAGTTCTTGCGATTATTAAGCAATGCCCCTGGATTGTCTTAAGCCGTGCATTCGTCCACCAGATAGAGGATGTTGCGGTACGGGATGCCTCCGTGCAGGGCCAGGCCGATCTCGCAGGTGCGGCTGGTGGAGTAGCCTTCGGTGCAATCCTGAACCTTGTCGGCCAGGGTCTTGAGGGCCGAGGCGTTCAGCTCCGGCACGGAGAAGCCTTTGTCCCCGGCAAAGCCGCAACAGAAGATGTCTTCCGGTACGACCACATTGACGGCGCACTTTTTGGCCAACTCCAGCAGCTTGCCGTCGAGCCCAAGCTTGCGGGACGTGCAGGTCACATGAAGGGCCACGCGTTTGTCCTTTTTGGTGAAGGACAGCTTGTCCTGCAGGAATTCCAGCACGAACACGCTTGGATCGTACATCTTCAACCTCGGGTCCAGCACCTCCTGCATGCGTTTGAGGCAGGGGCTGGTATCGCACAGCACGGGCAGGGCCCCGTTCTGGCTTGCCGCCAGGAGCGCCTCTTCGAGCTGGGCGCTCTTGACGTCCGCCTGGGCCACGAAGCCTTTGCTCTCGAAGGCCTGCCCGCAGCACAGCGCGTCCATGTTCTCGGGGAAGATCACTTCATATCCGGCCTTGCGCAGCACACTCACCGTGGTCTCGGGCAGGGGACGGACCTTTTCTCCGCGAGACGGCCCCATGTTGCGGGCGATGCAGCTTGGGAAATAGACGACCTTGAGCGGGTTGTCCGCGTTCACCTTCTCGCGTCGGATGCGGCTGATCCCTGCCGGCATCCGCTCGTTCCAGCGCGGGACGCGCTTGCCCGTCATGCGATGCAGGGTCTCGGAAGACACGTCCATGAATCTGGTTCCGGTCACGGCATGCACCGCATCCACGACCTGCAGCACCCCGGACACTGTCCTGGCCACGCCCGCGAAGTGCTCCCCGATCCAGTCGGCGGCCTTTTTCTGCCGTATGGTCGCGCTTTCGGCGCGCAGGGCCTTGGTCATCTTGCCCGTGTCGATGCCCACGGGGCAGCGCGTGCCGCACAGTCCGTCGGTGGCACAGGTCCCGTCGCCCTGGTAGCCATAGGCCTTCAGGAGTTTGGCCAGCTCCGCCTTGTGCTCGGCCTTTCCTTTCAGACGCTGGATTTCACGCCAGGACGTGATGCGCTGGCGCGGGGTCAGGGTTATGTGCTTGGAAGGGCAGATGGGTTCGCAGAAGCCGCATTCGATGCACTTGTCCACCAGTTCATGGGCGGCGGGCAGGGGCTTCAAATCCTTCAGGTGGGCCTTCGGGTCCGGGTTGAGGATGACGCCGGGGTTGAGCAGGGTCAGCGGGTCGAAAATGCGTTTTACGTCCTGCATGAGGCGGTACGCGTCCTGGCCCCACTCCATCTCCACGAAGGGAGCCATGTTGCGGCCCGTGCCGTGCTCGGCCTTGAGGGAGCCGTCATACTTGTCGACGACCATGGTGGCCACGTCGTCCATGAGTTTGCTGTAGCGTTCGATCTCTTTTGGATCGCCGAAATCCTGGGTGAAGACGAAGTGCAGGTTTCCCTCCAGCGCATGGCCGAAGATGATGGCCTCGGAGTAGCCGTATTTGTTGAGCAGCCCCTGCAGTTCGAGGGTCGCGTCGGCCAGGCGTTCGATGGGGAAGGCCACGTCCTCGATGATGACCGTGGTTCCGGTGGCGCGCACCGAGCCAACGGCCGGGAAGAGGCCCTTGCGGATGTTCCAGAGTTTGGCGAACTCCTGGGGCACGGGCGTGAACTCGATGTCGCGGATCATGGAGACTCCGGACAGAGCGGTCTTGATGGTCTCGATCTGGGCGTCAAGCCCGGCCTTGCCCTCGGCCCTGGTCTCGACCAAGAGGGCGGCGGCAGTGTCGCTCAGTTCCTTCAGATAGGGCGGCATGCCGTCCTTGTCCTGCACTGACCTGAGCGCCGGGCGGTCCATGAGTTCCACGGCGGCCACGGGCTGTTTCTTTAAAATGATGGTTGCCTCGCAGGCAGTGCGGATATCCGGGAAAAGCATCAGCGCCGAGGCCTTGTGCGCGTGCTCGGTCACAGTGCGATAGGTGACCTTGGAGATAAATGCCAGGGTCCCCTCGGATCCGACCAGCAGGTGCTTGAGGATATCAAAGGGGTCCTCGAAGTCGACCAGGGCGTTCAGGCTGTAGCCGGTGGTGTTCTTGATCTTGAACTTGTGGCGAATGCGCGCCTCAAGCTCCGGGGCCGCAATGACGCGGCGGCGCAGGTCGGCCAGTCCGTTCACGATTTCCGGATGCTTTTCGCTGAATTTGCGTTTGGACTCGTCGTCTCCCGTGTCCAGGATGGTGCCGTCGACGAGGATGAGGCGCAGTTCTTCAAGGGTCTGATAGCTGTTCTCGGCCACGCCGCAGCACATGCCGCTGGCGTTGTTGGCCAGGATGCCGCCGATTTTGCAGCTGTCGATGGAGGCCGGGTCCGGGCCGATCTTCTTGCCGAAGGGAGCCAGGGTGCGGTTGGCGTGGGCGCCGATGATGCCCGGTTCGAGATCGATGCGGCGGGCCTGGTCGTAGACGCGACAGCCTTGCCAGCCATCTCCGAGGCGGATCAGCACTGAATCCGTCACGGCCTGGCCGGAGAGGCTGGTGCCCGCTGCGCGAAAGGTCACCGGAATGCGGCTCTTGTGTGCAAGACGCAGGATGCGGGCCACCTCGTCCTCGGACTCCACATTGATGACGATTTTCGGAACGAGGCGGTAAAAACTGGCGTCGGTGCCGTAGGCCAGCAGACGCAAGGGGTCGGTGATGATGCGCGCGATGGGGACGAAGGCGGCCACCGCGTTGTGAAAGGCGCGATATTTCGAATCAAGCATGAGCGTCTCCCTGTTTTTGATAAAGAATACTGTTAATGTATTCGAAAGCAGGAATTCTTACAACATTAATCTGTTTTTTGGGCACCAGCATGGCCCTGGTATTCAACAAACCGTTTTGATTCGATTTATCGAGGCAGCGGAGATGTTTTGCGTAAAAGGGGCACACACCTTGCGTGCTCCGGGGTGCAAGTCCATGTCGACATGCCTGGCCGGAGGGCATAACAGCATCTGGTGTTCGGCGCGACGGCGGAATCCGTCTTTTTGCTTGCCTCGGGCGGTCCGGCCTTGGTAGCCGTCTGGCCGGTCCTTTGGCCGGGATGTTTCATTGCATGTCATCATTTCAGGAGTTTTACCCATGAATCTTTCCTGCTTCAAAGCCTACGATATTCGCGGACGGGTTCCGGACGAGCTGGATGAGGCCCTGGCGTATCGCATTGGCCGGGCCTATGCGGCGTTCCTGAATCCCGATCGGGTGGTTGTCGGGCATGATATCCGCCTGTCGAGTCCGTCCATGGCCGCAGCCGTGACACAGGGTCTGCGCGATTCGGGGGTGGATGTTTTCTCCCTGGGCGAGAGCGGAACCGAGGAAGTGTATTTCGCGGTTTTCGATCAGGGCCTGGACGGCGGCATCATGGTCACCGCCAGTCACAATCCCAAGGATTTCACCGGGATGAAGTTTGTACGGGAAGAGTCTCGTCCCATCAGCGGCGACACGGGCCTTTTCGCCATCCGCGACTTGGCGGCGGCCGGGGAATTCAAGGTCGCGCAGCGAAGCGGGCAGCTGCATGAACTGAAAATGCGTCCCCGCTACATCGACCACCTTCTGTCCTATGTGGACCGTGAGGCGCTCCGCCCCCTTTCCATCGTGGTCAATGCCGGAAATGGCGGCGCCGGAAGCATAGTGGACCTGCTTGAGCGCAGGCTGCCCTTCAAGTTTCACAAGCTCTTGCACAAGCCCGACGGCAATTTTCCGGCCGGAGTGCCCAACCCCCTGCTGCCCGAGAACAGGGCCCTCACCGCCCAGGCGGTGATCGACCACAAGGCGGACCTGGGGCTGGCCTGGGACGGGGATTTCGACCGCTGCTTTTTCTTTGACGGCAGCGGACGCTTCATCGAAGGCTACTATCTGGTGGGCCTGCTGGGCGAAGCGTTCGCCCGCAAGTTTCCCGGGGCAGGCATAATCCACGATCCGCGTCTGACCTGGAACACCATCGCCGCCGTCAAGGCAGCCGGGGGCAGGCCCATCATGTCCAAGACCGGACACGCCTTCATCAAGGAGCGCATGCGTCTGGAGGATGCCGTCTACGGCGGGGAGATGAGCGCGCATCATTACTTTCGCGATTTCGCCTACTGCGACTCGGGCATGATCCCGTGGCTGCTGGTGGCGGAGCAGATTTCGCGAACGGGGAAGTCCCTGGCCGAACTGGTGGATCAGGCCATGGCCGCATACCCGGCCAGCGGCGAGATAAATCGCCGGGTAAAGGACGCAGGCGCTGCCATCGCGGCCGTGGAGGAACGGTTTGCAGGGCAGGGGGGGCGTCGTGACGATACCGACGGATTGAGTCTTGAGTTCGAGCAGTGGCGCTTCAACCTGCGCTCTTCCAACACCGAGCCGGTGCTGCGCCTCAACGTGGAGTCTCGCGGAGACAGGGCGCTCATGGAGGAGAGGACGAAGGAGATTCTGGGGATTGTGGACGCTATGGACTGAGTGGACTGGATGGACTGGATGGACCCGGGGGACCTGGGGCGGAAGAGGGCGAGGCCGTGGGGCTTCGCCCTCTTTGCTGGCGCTACTGTGCGAAGACCTTCTTGAGCAGGTCCGTGGTTCTGGCGGCCGGGTTGGTGCGGATGGCAGCCTCTTCTTCGGCCACGTAGTGGAAGATGCCGTCCATCCCCTTTTCCACGACGTAATCCGAGAGGTTGGCCTTGGCGTCGGGCATGAAGGGCAGCGCCTTGTATTGACCCATCATGGCGTCGTAGGCCTGCACCGCACCCGCATCGGCCAGTGTGGCATCGACGATGGGTTTCATTTCCGTGGCAAGGCCCGGGCCCATGGACTTGCGGAAATATTGGGTGGCCGAGTCGTCGGGACCGCTCAGGATTTTCTGGGCGTCCTGAATGGTCATGGCCGAAATGGCATCCACGAAGAGGGCCTTGGCCTTGGGCGTGGCCTGCTCGGCCGCCTGGTTCAGCTTGAGCTCCAGGTCATCGACCAGGCTCGAATACCCAGCGGCCTTGAGGGCTTTTTGCACCGTGGCAAGCTGGCCCGGCAGCGGGATGCGGATGGCCTTGTCCGAATAGAAGCCGCCCGCCTGGCCAAGCTGGGCGACCACATTCTCGGTGCCCACGCGCAGGGCTTCCTTCAGGCCGTCACCCATTTCACCCTGGGACAGGGAGCCTGTCTTGGCCCCGCCCGAGGAGATGAGCCCCAGCCCCTGTTGCAGGAGATTGCTCTGGGCCCACCCGGAAGTGCTGGCAAGAAGCAGCATCAGGGCAAAGACGCAGGCGGTTTTCAGGTTCGGCAGTTGGACACGTATGGACATGGGGCCTCCAGTGTTGATTATTGGATGAAACACTTTAGGTCCGATCGGGGCTTGCGGGCAAGGGAAAAATGGACGGCGCGCGATGCCTGAGGCGCAATGCGTCAGCTCGTTTCGTCGAGCAGGGTGCCTGTATCGCGCATGAGGAGACGGATCAGGATTTCCTCCAGGGACAGGGTCGGTGTCTGCCTCCTAGCCGCCACGGCCTGGTCCAGCAGGTCGGCTTGCGAGTCGATGGCCGTTGCCTGATAGGTCAGCCCGTCTTCGCGCTGGGCGTAGATTTCTTCCAGGGTGGTCATGTCCCCTATATGGGTGGAGAGCGTGTCCAGTTCGGTTTGCAGGCTGCCGGCAGGGTTGTCTTCCAGGGCCGTGCCCTGAAGGGCGGCAAGACCGGTGGCGTCGAGTTTCTGGAAGGTCACGTTAAAGCCGCCGTTCGCACCCAGGGCGAACGATTGGATGAAGACATTGCCGTCCGAGTCGATCTGGTCGGTGCCCCATCGCGTATCGTCGAGCAGTGAGATTCCGTTGTACTCGGTCGATTCGATGATGCCCGTGATCTTGTCGCGCAGGGCGTTGTACTGCGTGGCGACATCCGCGGAGTATGTCAGATCGCCGTCTTTCACCTGCTGGGCGAGGCTCTGCATTTCCTCAAGGGTGCTTTTGATCGTGCCCACCGCGCTGGCCGCGATGCCGACCATGGAGCCAGCCTCCTGCACATTGCGGCCGGCCTGGCGGATGGCGGCGCTGTCCGAGCGCAGCCTGCCGGTGATGGCCTCGTCGAAGGGGTTGGTCAGGGGCTTGACCGGTTGCTGCCCGAGTATCATCTCGCGCAGGTTGGCGCCTACGGAGGAACCCTGGAAGTAGGCGTTCATCAGCAGGTCCTGCTGCCACATCTGGGTGGCGGTGGAGACAACGAAGAGTTTCTGCAGATCGCTTAAGGCCATGGAAACCTCTTTACAGGTGCTCGTCATCGAAACAGCCGGATTCCGACAGACATTATCAACCAATCGGATGGTTTTCAAAAGTCATTAATAGATGACTTCCTCCAGTGTGAGTCCCCGGGCCGGAGCGGTGGCCGGGGCCTTGCGGCGATCACATCCTTCGAGGATGGCGCGGACGTCTCCGGGGGGCAGTACGCCTCGTCCCGCTTCGACCAGCAGTCCCATGAGGTTGCGGACCATCTGTTTCAAAAAGCCGTCGGCCTGAAAGCTGAAGACCCATTCCGCCGGGTGCTGCCCCTGGGTGCGGAGAATGGGTTCGAGGGTGCGCACGGTGCCTTTGATCTCCGTGCCGGCGTTCTGGAACGCCGCGAAATCGTGGGTCCCGGCAAGCTCTTGCGCAGCCTGGCCCATGGCCTCGAAATCAAGCCCGCGCACGGCCCAGACAAAGGGCGCCCGTTGCGGCAGGATGAAGTGCGGCTCGGTCCAGAGGGTGTAGGCGTAACGCTTGGAGCGGACCGAAAAGCGCGCATGAAAATCTTCCTGAACTTCTGCTGCATCGAGGATGGCGATGTCGTCCGGCAGCATGGAGTTCAGGGCCTGTTGCCAGGGGATGTGCGCCTTGGACTCGGGGACGTCGAAATGGGCCACCTGAGCCAGGGCATGCACGCCCGAGTCCGTGCGCCCGGAGCCGTGAACCCGCACCAGTTCGCCGCAGATGCGGGCCAGTTTGTCCTCGATGGCGCCCTGGATGGTGGCACCTTGAGCCTGGATCTGCCAGCCCTGGTAGCGGGTGCCGACATAGGCCACGGTCAGCCTGATGCGCGGCATTTCTCAGTTCCCGTTCTCGCCGGTCTGCAGCCGGGTCAGGGCCGCTGAGAGCACGGCCGCGCGGTCGGCCCGCACCGAGGACAGGATTTCGCCGGCCTTGCGGCCGCTCATCCCCGCCAGGATTCTGACGGCAATGGGTTCTTCCAAGGTTTGCAGAACCACTGCGGCCTGCTTGGGCTTCATGTTCGAATAGACGTCGATCAGGTGCGCCATCTTCTCGTCCTGGATGCTTGCGGCGGAGTCGATCAGGTTTTGCATCCTGATTTCAAGCTCCCGCAATTTGGTGAGCTTCTCGTCGACCTGCGCTTCCAGCACCTTCAGTTCCGCCTCTTTTTTGGCCAAGGCCTGTTCCCGCGCATTGATGTCCAGGGGCTGGTCTGTCTGCGCTGCGGTCTCGGTGGTGTTATCCTGGGAGGAGGGCGTGGCAGGTTCCTGCGCCAGGGCCTGGCTTGCGGCAATGGCCGGACGGATGGTCACGGGCTGCAGCAAGGGACTCTCGTGAAGGGTGGGCGGAATCCAGAGCAGGCAGATGGCGGCCAGCTTGACGGCCGCGAGGGCGATGATGGCCTGGACCAGCCTAGTAAGGCGTACGCCCGTGGCGGAGGGTGCCTGTCTCGTCGAATTCCTTTTGCTCTTTTCGCTGTTCTTCCTGAACATGTTTTTCTGCCTGTTTGGCCCGGAGTTTCTCCAGGAGTTTGCGGTCCTTGGCTTTTGTCACCAGCTCGAGCCGACGGGTTTCGGCCAGTGTCTGCAGTTCGACAAGTTTCGCCTGTGCCTGTGTTTTGTCAAGTTCCAGACGTTTTCGCCAGCCTGACCAGAGCCACAGCTCCGGCTGGGTCATTTGTTTGATCGCGCTGAGCTCCCGAAGGCAGGCCTCAAGGTCTTTGTGCAGGGCCTCGACTCGCAGGCTCTGTTCCGCGATCTGTTGCCTGGTCAGGCTCAAGGCCAGTTTTGCCTGGTCTTCGAGCTGCCTGCGGTATTCCAGAATCTTTTCGAGTTTGAACAGAAAGGGACGTGCCATGGGTGCATCTTAGCAAAAAGCGTGCACAAAAAAAGCCCGGCCATTGGGGCCGGGCTTGCGTAAACCAATGACCGCTTGTGCTAGGCGGCGCTGGCTGCCTCGATATATCCCTGACGCAGGGATTCGATCAGTTCCTTTACGGAGATGATGGCGTTGACCCTGTAGGCGTTGGCGCCCGCAAAGGCGAAGCCGTGCTTGAGCAGTCCCTTCTTGGCGTTCACCAGCGCGAGCGCGATGCAATAGGGGCTCTTGGTGTAGTCGCAGGAGCTGATGCAGTGGAATGGGCATTTGAAGGGCTTCTTGAGGCCAGCCTTCACATCCTGCAGGAAAGGCCCATCGACTGCCCGTCCGGGCAGGCCCACGGGGCTCTTGATGATCTGGATGTCTTCTTCCGTGGCGTTTACGTAGCTTTCCTTGAATTTGATGTCCGCATCGCATTCGTGAGTGGCCACGAAGCGTGTGCCCATCTGCACGCCCGCCGCGCCCATCTTGAGGTACTTGTGAATGTCCGCGCCGTCCCAGACACCGCCAGCGGCGATGACCGGAATCGGCCGGCCGGCTTTGATCTCGAATTCGCGCACGGCTTCGATGACTTCGGGCACGGTCTTTTCAAGCGAGAACTCGGGGTCGTCGAGCTGTTCGGGCTTGAAGCCGAGATGCCCACCGGCCTTGGGGCCTTCGACCACGAAGGCGTCGGGCAGGTAATCGAACTTGGACAGCCATTTCTTGCAGATGATGCTGGCGGCCCGGGCCGAGGAGATGATGGGTACGAGCTTGGTCTTGGCTCCGTCCTTGATGTAGGAGGGCAGGTCCAGAGGAAGGCCGGCACCGGCGAAGATGACGTCCGCGCCTTCCTTGATGGATGTTTTGACCAGGTCGCTGAAATTGGTCAGGGCGACCATGATGTTCACGCCCAGGATGCCGTCGGTCACTTCGCGGGCCTTGCGCAGCTCGTGGGCCAGCGCGCGGGTGTTCGCTTCGCGGTAATTGCTTCCGATATCGGGCTCGCCCATGCCGATCATGGCGGCGGCGATGACGCCGATGCCGCCTTCCTTGGCCACGGCCGAAGCCAGACCGGAAAGGGAAATGCCAACACCCATGCCGCCCTGGATGATGGGGATTTTTGCAACAAGATCACCGATCTTGAGTTGTGGGAAGTCCATTGTGTTCTCCTGTATGGATTGCGCCGTGTGGTCGGTGAGAAGTGAGAGCTTGAGTGACCACTTAATAAGGGCGTTTGTGGCGCTGCTAACTCAAAAAAAAAGGGGGGTCAATGAAGGCCCTTCGGACTGCCGGCATAAGGATCTGCATCTAGAGTTGGCGCACGATTGATTAGGTATTGAACAGGCGTTCAGGGACACAGAATACGAGCCAATACGTATCAGGTCGGCAAGGCAAGTGGAAGAAGGGCGCAGACCTCCCCGGCAATGATTGCGGCGCCCAGGAAATCGCCGTTCACTCCGCCCTGTTTGCGGCCCAGGGTCTGCAGCGCAGCCAGGGCGGCGATGGACAGCGCGAGGGTGGCGACCAGATGGTTCCCGGGAAGTGCCAGAGCCGGGAGCAGGGTGGTGCATCCGCCCAGGATCAGCGCGGACCGCGTTGCGCCCTGCACGGCGTTTTGACCCAGTCCGGGGCGGGACAGGTTTTGGCCCATGCGGGCCAGGACAAGGCAGCAGAAGCGGCCGAAAACAGGGGCGAAGATGAGCGCCGTCCATGCATCCCGGGAAACGGCCGACTCGAAGAGCGCGGTCTGCAGGCCAAGGCCCAGGATCAGGCCCATGGTCCCGAAGGCCCCGATGTGGCTGTCCTTGACGATGGCCCAAAAGCGTTCTCCCGTCGCGCCGCTGCCCCATCCGTCCCACAGGTCGGCCCATCCGTCCCAGTGCAGGCCCCGGGTCAGGTAGATGTTGAGACCGGTCAGCATCCAGGCCAAGACCCATGACGAGAGCGGGAGCAGGGTGCAAAGAGCCAGGATCAGTCCGATGAGCAGGCCCACCATCGGATACATGGGCATGGACCGGCTGATGGCTTCGTTGGTGGTGATATGGGCACGGCCCAGGCGGGTCAGAAAAGTCAGGGCCACGAGAAAGTCTTTTAGCGGATTCACGGATGAAGGGTGTCCTTTTGGGTCAGGCGGATGTTCCGGCCGGGGCAAAGGCCAAGGGTTCGGGCGCAGTCGCCCTGGTTTAACGCCAGTTCCAGCACGCCCTGACTGCCCGCCAGAATCCCGATTTGTCCGGGAGCGAGGTCTGCGTAGGTGGCGGCCTTGACGATGGTCCTGCCGTCATCGAGGAGCCATGCCTTTGGCGATTCGTCATAATATTCGGCGCGCAGGTTCAAAAGGCAGTTGCCGAAGCGGTCCACATGCAGGATCACGCAGTCGACGGCAAGGTCCCCGGTCCTGGCCCAGACGAGGTCGCGGCGCATGATGGTGTCCGGCGCGACGCGCGAACCCATGGTTTGCGGGGTAGCGCCAAGGGCCAGCCTGGCGGCGATGGGCGCGAAAATGTCCCGTCCGTGAAAAGTGTTGCCGGCGGCGAAGGCCTGCGCGTCAATCCTCCACCACGAAGCAGGCGAATCGATCAGAAACGAAAGCAGTCCATTGTCCGGGGCCAGGAAGAACTGATTCTCCCGCTCGGCCAGCACAATGGGCCTGGTGGAGCCGACGCCAGGATCGACAACGTTCAAAAAAATGCTTTGAGGCGGGAAATGGCGATAACTGGCCTGCAGCAAAAAACCGGCCTGAATGATGTTGTGGGCGTCCACTTCATGGCAGAGATCCACAATGCACGCGTCCGGCGCCTCACGCAAGACAACACCCTTCATCTGTCCGACATAGGGGTCAAGGAGGCCAAAATCTGTGAGCAAAACGATGACGGCACGCATGGCCGGTATTTAAGGCCAACCTCAACCCCTGTCCAGAGCCCCGTCGAGAAACCTGTTGACAGTGTGAAGCGCGCCTGTGTAGATACGGCGCTCTTCGGGGCGTAGCGCAGTTTGGTAGCGCATCGGTTTTGGGAACCGAGGGCCGGAGGTTCGAATCCTCTCGCCCCGACCAGGAAAAGCAAAGGCTTACAGGTAAATCACCTGTAGGCCTTTTTTTTGGATTTTTGCCCAATGACCTGCCGGGAAACTTCGGGCCACACAATTCTTGGAGGTTTACCCGCAGTGCTGAACCAAGTCGAGAGTGTCGAGGGGCAAAGCCCAACCATGGGGCTCTGCGGCCGTGGCTACCGAGTCAAGCGCTGGGTAGGGGAAACCCGCATCGAAATTCCAGAATCATGCAAGGTCTCGACGACTGAACACGAGAAGCGCCAAGCACGGGCACGTTTTCGCCCAGAGCGCCATCGGACCAATCATAGGTCACCTCAAGAACGATCACAGGATGCTCCGAAACTGCCTTAAAGGTCGGATCGGCGATTTCGTGAACCAGTTCATGGCCTGTGTGGCCTTCAAATTCCGGAAGTTCATATGGACACTGTATTTTTTGTGCTTCAACTTACTTGGGCACGTTTTTCGACCGGATGTTCGGTCGGTACAGGCTTGTGCTTGACGGATCGTTTTCAGAGTTTTTCAGGAACGATTATTAATGCTCGGGCGCCTCTATTCGGCGATGTTCACTGCTGCCGAATCCGCTTGTGATATTCTGGAGATCACCACGGAGCATGCCGGTCGCATAATTTTCTGATGAGCACTGCCAGTCTTTTCGGAGTCATTAGTAATCCGGAGCATGTTCCATTACATTTTGATTGTCTGATTCTCGGATTAATGATTGCAAAATTTATTTGATTGCAATCTGTTCATTTATTTCTTCTGCAATTTTCATAAAGTGAAATCCATAGATAGAGTATGTAATTGCAAGTGGAAAAAGTTTTGGCTTGTTGAATGCAGTCCACAGTAATAGTTTCCAATAGTGGTATCTTTCTTTTCCAATTATGCCGATGTATAGGATAGATTTGAATAAAGCTCCAATATAACCACGCTGATAGTGAAATTTTCCAAAATAGAGCGGGCTGTATATTTTAAAGAATCTGAGTGTGCGCCGATAGAAGTTCTTTGGGGAATATATGGTGTTCAGAATCATTTGATAGCCACTGATGAGTTTCGCAGCATCCATATGTGGCGTGAAATTGAGGGCAATGGCCGTGTTGTTTCCGGTCGGATCGCCGAGCAGGCGACCTTCCCGGTTCAGACGCTGATAAAGCCGGGTGCCCCGCAAGGCGGTCAGGAGGCCTACCATCGCGGTTACGATGCCGCTTTCTTCAATGAAGTTGATCTGCATTTCAAAAATTGCAGGAGGGTCGCTGTCGAACCCGATGATGAATCCGCCGTGCACCTGCAGCCCTGCCTGTTGAATCCGGCGGACCGAGTCGAGAAGGTCGCGGTGCCTGTTCTGCACTTTGCCGCTCTCGGTAAGGCTCTCCTCATTTGGGGTTTCAATGCCGATGAAGACCTCCTTGAAGCCTGCTTTGACCATGAGTTCCATCAGTTGGCTGTCATCGGCGAGATTGATGGAGGCCTCGGTATAGAAATAGAACGGATAGTCATGGTCATCCATCCATTCGATCAATGTCGGCAGTATTGTCTGTTTCAGCCTGGCACGATCCCCGATGAAATTGTCGTCGACCACGAAGACAGATCCTCGCCACCCCTGGGTGTGGAGGCGCTCCAGTTCTGCGAGAAATTGCGGCACTTCCTTGGCTCGGGATTTGCGGCCGAACAGAGACGTTATGTCGCAGAATTCACAGTCAAAGGGGCACCCTCGCGAATACTGGATATTCATGGCGGCATACTTTTCGACGTCGATCAACTCCCAGAGCGGCAATGGTGTTGTGCTCAGGTCTGCGCGTTGTGCGTTCACGTAGAGATGACGAGCCGTGTCTGTTTGCAGATCGTGGAGAAACGGGGGGAGCGTGAGTTCCGCCTCGCCTAAAACCAGATGGTCGACTTGCGGGAAATCGTCGGGTGCGCTGGTGAACAGCGGTCCTCCGGCGACCGTCTTGGTTCCGATCCGGCGACACCTTGAGAGTACCTCCATGACCGATGCCCGCTGGATGGTCATGGCGCTTATGAAGACGTAATCCGCCCACATCAGGTCATCATCGGACAGAGGGCTGACGTTCATGTCGACGAGCTTTTTGTCCCATGCGGCAGGGAGCATGGCGCCCACGGTCAAAAGGCCCAGGGGAGGGAAACTCGCCTTTCTCCCGATAAACTTCATGGCGTGCCGGAAACTCCAGAATGTGTCTGGATAGTGGGGGTAGAGAAGAAGTATTTTCATGAAAGGGCTCCGGACATACTCTGCAGTTTGATATCCCGAGGAGTGCAAGGGTTGGCGCTCCGGGGACGAATCTTTCAGAATCGCTGTCTTTTTTTTTCGTGGCGCCGTCAGTCAGAATTTCGTCTTGCCGGAACTACTGCCTGCACTTTCCTTGTGCGCAACGACACGCGGAGCATCGCAATGGGCGTGCCAGCACCAAGATGCTCGTCCGGAGAAATCAACATGCTGATTATACGGGCAAAAAGTGTATTGATCCGAATGACACGCGAATGATTGCGCCAGTGGTTCCCGTCAGATGTTGTGCAAGTGTCATATTTGGCGTTCAGGCTTCCCGCCGGATCTCTGTTTTCGAGTCGGACGCTGGCCAGACATAGAGATTGATGCAGTACTCCTTATGGTCGTCCACCTTTGCAATGGTCTGGCCTTCCTGGCCGGTGTTGCCGATCCGTTCGGCCCAGGTCCCCGGCCATGGCCGCCGTGCTGGTTCGGAGCCCTATTTGGGCGCGCCGTCACGAGGTTTGTAGAATACGTGATTCCCGACCTTGGCCGTCTTCACATATTTTGTGGTCCAAGCGGGCGAGATGTCTTCTTGATGGAAATACAGAGCCCCTCCGGTTCGATCGGGGATCTGCTTGTTCAGGACCTTGCGGGCGATCTCCTTGGCGGCCGAATAGGCTTGATCCTCCTGCGCGTCGTCGGAGCGGCCATCGCACCACCACGAGAACTGGCAGGCGCCTTCTTCGCGGCCCTGCCGGACGACTTCGCAGATCGTGTCCGGAAAGCCCTCGTGTCCGAGCCGGTTCATGACGACGTGCGCTATGGCCTCGATGCCGGCCGCCTCTTCGCCCCGGGCCTCCCAGTAGATGCTGCGCGCGAGGCAGGTCAGGGCGTCGTCCAGGGGGTTTTCCCCGGTCGGGTCAACCGCCTGCGCTTCTGGCTTCGTGATGGTTTCGGACTCGGCTGGGCGGGACTTGTCGCCCTCGGAGGCCGCGTTCTGCTCAAGCGCCTGCGCCTTGCCTTCGGCGGAGCGGGCCTTTTGCGCCTCGTCTCCGGCGAAGATTCGCGGCGCGATAAGGATCGCTGCGATGCAGATGACAATCCATATTTTACACATGAATACCTCCGCTTGAATCAGGCGGTCGACCGCTCCCGAGGGACCCTCATTCTTCGCGGAGAGCCCGCCGCGCCAAGAAGAACATGATAGGAGACGGAGCGCTGCTTCGTCTCATCTGTGGTTTTTTCCGGCATCCGCGTATTCTCGATTGCCACCTTCGTCGTCCAGGAGGAATCTGATTTCATCCTCGCTCAAGGTATGGGCAACAGGCCTGCTGTTCGAAGTTGCCCTGCGCCTGCGCGCGCTGTCTCCGGATCGTCCTTCCGCTTGCGCGTCACCGCCGTCATCCAGGGATGGTCGCTCAGGATGCTGCCGGTCCGCTTCCCGTCGACAATCCTCGTGCCGTCTGTCCGGCTGTTGCCTGCGGTCTCCGCTCCACATTCTTCTGTTCGGGTCCAGGTTCGAAGCTTGTTGTTGGGGAGCACTCATTTTTTATCCTTTTCGCGGTTGTGAGTTCACGTTCTCTGCAATGATGCTCTTGGCGAAGCCGACTATTCAACGTACTTCGCGTCCATGCGCACCTTGATCCAGTGTTCCAGATGGTCGTCCACCAGGGAAATGGTCTGTCCTGTCTGCTCAGCGCCATCCAGGATCAGGAGCGTGCCGTTTTTCTTCTCGTGATGCCGCGACACGCTGATGTGATAGACCGTGTCTCGGAAACGGTAGTGCACTGTGAATTCCTTCCATTGCGGGTGGAGGCAGGGGGCAATGCGCAGTCTGTCCACTTCGAGACTCAGGCCCAGCAGCGATTCCACGATGAGTCGGTACATCCAGGCGGCCGAGCCCGTGTACCATGTCCAGCCTCCCCGGCCCGTATGCGGCGGCGCGCCATAGACATCGGCGGCGACGACGTAGGGCTCGCCCTTGTACAGGGCCGTCGCTTCGGGGGTGCGGGCGTGGTTGATCGGGTTGATCATGTCGAAAATCTCCCAGGCGCGCGTCGTATCCCCTTGTCGGGCAAAGGCCATGGCAGCCCAGATGGCGGCGTGCGTGTACTGCCCCCCGTTTTCGCGCACCCCAGGCACATAGCCCTTGATGTAGCCGGGGGTGAGTTCGGAGGTGTCGAAAGGCGGGTCCAGCAACTGGACCAGTCCATGTTCGCGGCGAACGAGATGTCTGTCCAGAGACTGCATGGCCGTGCGCGCACGTTTCGGATCTCCCGCTCCCGAGAGGACGGACCAGCTCTGGGCGATGGAGTCGATGCGGCATTCTACATTGTTTGATGAACCCAGCGGCGTCCCGTCGTCGAAGTACGCTCGTCGATACCACTGTCCATCCCAGCCGCCCGCTTCGATGTTGCGGCTTAACGTGGCGGCTTCCTGCCGGCATTGCTCGGCAAAGGTGACGTCCCCTCGTGTGTGCGCCAGCGGGGCAAAAGTTTCCAGCACGTGATGGAGGAAGAAGCCCAGCCAGACGCTTTCGCCTTTTCCGTGCTCTCCCACCAGATTCATGCCGTCGTTCCAGTCGCCGGAGCCGATGAGCGGCAGGCCGTGCGCGCCAAAACGCAAGCCGTGGTGGATGGCCCGCACGCAGTGGTCGTAGAGGCTCGCGCTCTGGTCCGATCGTTCGGGCAGGTCATAGCAGGATTCCTCGTCGGCACCCAGCGCGCGCATGCGCAGGAACGGGACGTTTTCATCCAGGACGCCGGTGTCTCCGATGGCGGCGACATAGCGGCACGTCGCCAGCGGCAACCACAGGAAATCGTCCGAACATTTGGTGCGTACGCCCCGGCCCAGGGGCGGATGCCACCAGTGCTGCACGTCGCCTTCCTCGAACTGCCGGGAGGCGCAGAGCAGCAGGTGCTCGCGGACCAGGCCCGGCCTCGCATGGATGAGGGCCATGACGTCCTGGAGCTGGTCGCGGAAACCGAACGCCCCTCCCGACTGGTAGGTGGCGCTACGTGCCCAGAGGCGGCAGGCCAGGGTCTGGTAGACGAGCCAGCCGTTGACGAGCACGTTGAGCGATTGGTCCGGAGTCTCGACATGGATGGCCCCAAGGGTATGGGCCCAGTGCTGCCAGACATTGTCGAGGGCTTGCCGCGCTGCGGGTGCTCCCCTGAAACGATGGATGATTTTTTGCGCGTCTGCGGCGTCAGTTCCCACGCCCAGCTTGAAAATGATCTCCCGCTCCTCTCCGACTTCGAGTTCGAAACTGACCTGGATCGCGGCGCAGGAGTCCATGGCCGTTCCCGTCTTGCCGGAGAGCCTTGTGCGGGTCATGGCGGCGGGCGATCGGAGCGAGCCGTTGCGGCCCAGAAATTCCGTGCGGTCGGCAGTGACCGTGCGCAGTACGTCGTCCACGTCGAAAAAAGCCGTCCGGCTTCCGAATTCGGGGTTGTAGGCATTGCGTGCCAAAATGGCCCCGCTGTGCTGGTCGATTTGTGTGATCACGTGAAAAGCGGATTTGGGACGCAGGTCGCCGAGCACCCATTCCACATAGCCGGTGGCGGAGATGCGCCGCGAGCGTTCGGAAACGTTGGACACTTTCAGGACCGAGAACTTGATCGGCGCGTCGAGGGCGACATAGACCATGAGTTCCGAGCGGATTCCCCGTTCGGTATGCTCGAAGACGCTGTATCCGAAACCGTGCCTGCTGACATAAGGCTCCGCCCCGCGACAGGGCTGTGGCGTGGGCGACCAGTAATGACCGCGTTCCTCATCACGCAGGTAGAAGGCTTCCCCTCCCTCGTTCGTGACCGGATCGTTGTCCCAGGGCGTGAGGCGGAATTCGTGGGCGTTTTCGTTCCAGGTGCAGGAGCTGCCGCACTCGGAGACAACGCTCCCGAAGAGGGGGTTTGCCAGCACGTTGACCCAGGGTGCGGGTGTGGCCAGATCCTGGGCGGTGGTGATGACATACTCGCGCCCGTCCGGGGTGAATCCGCCCAAACCGTTGAAAAAGGTCAGGTCGTGGCGGGGCTGCGGTGCCGACGGCAAGGGCTCGGAGCGATGTGTCCTGCTTGGCACCAGCAGGGGAATTTTGGTTCGGGGCAACGTGCGGCCGTCAATCTGCTGCGCCAGGGTTCCAAGGGTGTCGGAAAGGATTACGCGCGCGACCGACTGGATCAGGATGCGGTCCTCTTCCGCGAAGCGGTTGGCCGAGCGTACGAATATTCCGCCGGGCTGATCGGTTCCGCCGGATCCGACCCCCGCCGCGACGAGGCCCATGATCTGGTCATTGAGGACCTGCCTGTATCCGGTCTGATCCTCGTTCCAGATGACCAGGTCGACTTTCAGCCCTTTGAGGCGCCAGTAGGCGTGGGCCTGGACCAGCTGGCGGACCAGCTCAATATTGGCGGTGTCCTGAATCTGGAGTAGAACAATGGGCAAATCCCCGGAAATCGCGTGGCTCCAGAGTCCTGACTGCCCCCGGCTGTTCTTGGCGAGAATGCCCGGCTCGGCCCGCAGCGCCGCATTGGCGTAAATGATCGATCCCGCAAGCCGCCCATAGAGCTGGGCGTCCGCCTCGGAAGCGTTGAGCTGCCGCAACAGCACCTGGCCGTGCGTCCAGGCCAGGTCGAAGACCCTGTCCGCGATGCGGCGGTCCTGGTATTTTTCAACCAGTTGCACGACTTCTTCCCGGGTTTCGCCGATGCCGGAGATGATGTTGAGCGTCACCGATTCTTCAGGCTCAAGAATGATGCGGCAGCGGATGGAGACAATGGGGTCCAGAACGGAGCCCTCGCTGCCCGAGAGCGCGCCGGAGAAATACTCGCCTTTGCAGCTCATGGCCAGCGGGTCGGCCACGGTGTTTTCGCGTCCGATGAACTGCATGCGGTCCGTTTCATAGGAGATGTCGACGGGACGCATATCGTGCATGATCATCATGTGCAGCATCCAGGGCGGCTTTTCTCCCTGGGAGCGCGGCCGTCTGGTGCAGAGGATGGCCTGCTGGGCAGGGATGATCTCGGTCTGGACAAAAAGGTTGCTGAACGCGGGGTGCAGGTCGTCGGAAGCGGAGCTGGCCAGGATCACCTCGGCGTAACTGGTCAGATCGAGGGTCCGGCGGTTCCGGGCGCGGTTGGTGATGCGCACCCGGCGCAGCTCGATGTCGTCTTCGGGTGACACCGTGATTTCCGTGCGGGTGTCGTAATTGTGGTCCTGCACGCGGAATTCGGCCCGTCCTTCGGAGAAGATGGCCTCGTAGCGCTGCGCCTGTTTGCGTGTCGGCTGGTATGCCGTGGACCAATATTCCCGGCTGTCCAGATCACGCAGAAAACAGAACGTGCCCCAGTTGTCGCAGGTGCGGTCTTCGCGCCATCTGGTCACGGCCAGATCCTTCCAGCGGCTGTAGCCGCCGCCGGCATTGGTGACCATGACGTGATAGCGGCCGTTGGAGAGCAGCTGCACTTCCGGGGCGGGCGTGTCCGGACGTGAGAACACGCGGATATGCGCGCCCCCGTTGTCCGAGTCCATCTGGAGCTCGGACAGCTCGGAAGTGTGCGCATAGAAGGCGGTGGTCTTGGGGATGCGCTCCTGCAGAAGCAGCATGGTTGCCTGGAACTGCGGGTCGGAAGCAAATCGCTTCTGCATGGGGCGATCAAGCAGCAGGTGAGCCATGGAGAGCAGGCTCATGCCCTGATGATGGGCCATGAAGGAACGGACCACGGCGTTTGATTGGCCGCGTGGCAGGCGCGAGGGGGTGTAGTCGATGGCCTCGTAGAAGCCGTATCTGGTGTCAAAACCTTCGCCCGCAAGCCGGATGAGGTTCCGGCATGCTTCACCCGGCGCGACCATGAGCGCCAGGGCCGAGGCGTAGGGCGCGACGACCAGATCCTCGGCGAGACCGCGCTTGAGCCCAAGTCCCGGCACGCCGAAGGCCCGGTATTGATAGTTCTGGTGCACGTCGATGGCATTGTAGCCGCATTCCGAAATGCCCCAGGGCACGGAGCGCTTCCTGCCGTATTCGATCTGTCTGGCCACCGAGGCGCTGCAGGTCTGGTCAAGAAGAGTTGAGTCGAAGGTGGGCATGACCAGCATCGGCATCAGATATTCAAACATGGAGCCGCTCCAGGACAACAGGACCGGCTCGCCCCCGGCGGTGGTCAGGAGGCGTCCCAGCGCGAACCAGCTCTCCTGCGGGATCTGTCCCTGGGCAATGGCCACGAAGGTGGCCAGGCGCGCTTCCGAGGCCAGAAGATCGTAGAAGCTGTTGTCCCTTCGACATTCAGAGACATTGTAGCCGATAGCCAGCAGATGGCTCGCCGCGTCGCACAGGAAGCCGAATTCCATCTGGGCCAGTCCGCTGCATTGCAGGGCAAGGCGCTCGCTGGTCCTGATCCGTGCCTCGGCGTGTTGGCCGGCCTTGACGATGCGGCTTTGGAGTTCACTCCAGTCGTTGTAGTCTGAGGTGTTTGCCGTTTCCTGCCGTCGCACCAGGTCCGGCAGTATTGCCGCGGCCAGGGCTGTCAGTTCGCTCAAGGTCGGGATCCGGTCAAGAACGGGAAGATCCGGCAGGTTTCTGCGCACAATGGCGAGCTCCGTCCATGGAGCAAGATTGGTCAGTTCCGCCAGCGCATCGCCGCATTGCTGGGCAAAGGTCTCCGCCCACCAGCGTTCGCTTGAGTCTGGATCCGTGTCCGAGGCGTCCAGGCTCTCGATCAGGACCGCGGCCGATGCCGCCAGCCGTTCGAGGCGCTGCCTTGAAGCGACCAGGGTCGCCGGTTCGGGGCGCAGTGCTGCGCTCAGTTCGAGTTTGAGGCTGGCGAGCGGGTCCACGGCCGCTTTCGGAAGAGGCTTCAGGGTGTCTTCCAGGATGCCCAGGGTGTCGCGCAGGCTCTCGAACGTGCGCGGTTCCAGGATCTTGCGGTTCTGGAGTTCGAGCAGGCCCGGTTTCAAGGTCAACAGGTGCCCGGCCAGGTTGCCGCTATCCACGGAGGAGATGTAGCGCGGAGGCAGCGGGGCCAGGGTCAGTGTGTCGTACCAGTTGTAGAAATGACCGCGATACCGCTCAAGCGTGCTCATGGTGCGCAGCGTTTTCATGGTCCGGTCCAGGAATTTTCCGGTCGAGATGATCCCGAAGTCGAGCGCAGACAGGTTGGCCAGCAGCGCAAGGCCCATGTTGGTGGGAGAGGTGCGGTGCGCCACCACGGGTGCGGGGTGCTCCTGAAAATTGTCGGGAGGGAGCCACTGGTCCTCGGGGCCCACGAATGTTTCGAAGAAGGCCCAGGTCTTGCGGGCCGTCCTGCGCAGAAAGAGGGTCTGTTCCCTGGTCAGGGTGTCCCGGCGGCGAGGGATGGGGCGGCTGATCCACCAGACCACGGCCGGGGAGAACAGCCAGAGCGCGAGCAGTGTCCCGGCCACCGGCAGCACCTGTGGCGCCGACCCGGCAAGCGTGACTGCCATGCCGATGGCCAGAAGCGGCCCGATCCACATGGCCCGCAAGGAGCTGACGAAACCGACGGGGCCTCTTGGGGCGTTGCCTGAAGGGTTCCATTCCAGCAGGCGCCGATGCGTGACCAGCATCCTCCAGATGGTGCGCAGGATCGCGTCCAGGCTGAAGAAGGCCTCGTAGGGCAGGCAGACAAGGGTGAAGATTGCGCGCCCAAGATGCTGGCGGGCCAGACCAGCCGATGCGGCGAGGTGCTGCCACGGGGATACGTCATCGGGTTTCTTGAATGCGTTTGAGAGCGAGTCTACCAGGCTCGGAACCAGAATGATGCCGAGCACCACCGTGGTCCAGAAAAGTGCGGCGGGCAGGACCGTCCAGCCCAGGATCAGAAGCAGGACAAGGGACGCTGCGCTCAGGCTCCGCCGCAGGTTGTCGAGAATCTTCCATTGTGACAGCATGGAGATGGGATTTTTGTACAGACGCCCGTCCACGCCGGGAACCCTGGGCATCAGCCAACGGGCGATCTGCCAATCGCCCCGGATCCAGCGATGCCTGCGGGCCACGTCCTCGCTGTAGCGGGACGGATACTGCTCATACAGTTCCACATCGCTCAAAAGCCCGGCCCGCGCATAGCAGCCTTCCAGGAGATCGTGGCTCAGAATCCTGTTGTCTGGAAAGCGGCCCGCTAGGGCCTGCCTGAAGACGTCCACGTCGTAGATGCCTTTGCCGATGAACGAACCTTCGCCGAACATGTCCTGATATACGTCGGAGACGGCGCTGGTGTAGGGGTCGATGCCGACCTCGCTGGCGCACATCCGTGCATATCTCGAACGGTTCGCGTCGGGCAGGCTGACCGCAACCCGTGGCTGCAGGATGCCGTAGCCGGCCACGACGCGGCTGCGCGCCGGGTCGTAGCGGGCTCGATTGAGCGGATGGGTCATGGCGCCAACGAACTTGCGCGCCGAGTCGCGGGCCAGTTGCGTGTCCGTGTCCAGGGTGATGACGAATCTGATGTCCGGCAAAATGGAAGTGTCGCCAACGATGAGCGCGAAGCGGTCCGTCGCATTTTTTGTTCCCCCGCTGAGCAGGGCATTCAGGTCCCCGAGTTTACCGCGCTTGCGCTCAAAACCCATCCATGTCCGCTCGGCGGGGTTGAAGTTGCGCGGACGATGCAGCAGGAAGAAGGTGCCGCCCGCATCGTTCGGGTACTTGGCGTTCAGCGCCTCGATCATGTCATGGGCCTGCCTGACCAGTTCCTTGTCTTCAGGCAGAGTTTCCAGGGCTGCGTCGGCCAAGTCCGTGAGCAGAGCAAAATGGAGGTGCCGGTCACGGTTCCCCAGAAATCGGACTTCGAGATCGTTGATCAGTTCCTCGGTGCCGCGTGTGTTGGTGAGCATCGTCGGAACCACGACCAGGGTCCGTGCCTCGGGCGGAATCCCCTTGGAAAAGTCCATGCGCGGCAACAGGTGCGGATTGCCAAGGAGCGTGGCCAGCCAATTGGCAAGCGATACCGCCAGATGGCTGCAGCAGAGCACAAGGAGTAGGCAGAAAAGACCGAGTTGCCAGCCGCCAAGTCCGTCACCATGGGCTTTGAGCCCAAGGAATGCGGTCAGCATGATCGTCAGGAGCACGATGCCGCCGCCGTGGACGAATAATCGCCGACCGGGATCGCGCAACATCGCAATGGGCGACCGGCGCATCTGAACCAGTCGCTCAAGCTGAGCCAGTCCGTCTCCGACCAGATAGTATCCTACGTGGCACTTGCGCTCTTCATTCTGTGAAGCTGCGCCTTCCCGCGCCAGTTCGAGCGCTCTGCGTGCCACTTCAGGTTCGGCATGAGGGCATTTTTTTGCTATTTTTTCAATAATATGGCGATATCGGTCCCGGGTGAAGAAATTCATCTTGCCGTAGATGGAAACGGGATCTTCCCCAAGAATGCCCTCGACCGTGCTCAAGGATTCGACAAAGTCGTTCCAGTTCGTGGCGTTCAGGGAGCGCAGACTGCCGATGCTGTTGCTGATGGAGATCTGGTCGGAGGCCTGCTGCTGGTTTTCCAGGCGCACCAGCTGATCGATGGTCTGGCCGGATTCGGACAGACGGCGTTCAATCCACGATAGCGGCAGGGATTGCGCCGGTCCCTGGCCCTGCAGACGACGGGTCAGCTCCGCGACAAAGGAACTGTCCATGGGCGGATCGGATCTGGCCATGTCGGCGATGGTCAGGATCAGGCTCTTGGGATCGGTGGTGGCCACCTCGGTCATCAGATCGGCCCAATAATCGGCGTTGCTGCGGTCTGTCCTTCGTGCGGCGAGGCGGGCCGCAACACGGCGCAGGTTTTCGATCAGGGCCAGGCGCAGCATGATGGGAATGGCCCACAGTTCGCCGAGTTTCAGGGACGTCACGCTCTGGTAGGCGGCCACGAAGCGACTCAGATACTCCGGGTCCACGCGGCCATCGCCGTGCGAGATCGCCTCCAGGGCGAGGTCGTACACGCGCGGAAGGCCGGCCGACTGCCCGCCACGCAATTGCGGCAGTTCACGGCTGTAGCCCTTGGGCAGGTGCTTGGCGGCGATGCGGATCTGCTCTTCGATCACATAGAAGTTGTCGAGCAGCCATTCCCCGGCCGGAGTCATGCGCCGGTCTTCCTTGACGTCTTCCGTCAGCAGGCGGTGTACATCCCGCAACACCTTTTCGTTTTCGGCCAGTCGCGACAGGAGGCGGTCCTGCGTGCGTTTGCCTCTGAGTTGGTGCATATTGGCCAGAATCTTGCCGTGCAGCTCCATCTGGGCCGCGCTGAAGAGTTCCGCCCGGAGGGGAAGCTCCTCTTCGAGACTTTTCAAGGATGCTCCACGTCCGGTCAGACGCGTCCAGAATCGTGGACTGGCGCCCTTGCCTGTGTTGCTGCTCATCTTCATGCGCGTGGTCTCCTTGGGTTAGAGCGAAAGCATGAGATTTGCCCTGGCTGCAGACTGGTTGAAATTTATAAGACCGCACGCTGTCTTCAGCAAAGTAGCGAAGGCATGGTTTGACGTGCAGGCGGGGCGGTCCCGGTCATTTGCTGTCGTTGACGTCAATGCCGCCCAGCACTTCCGTAAGATTGTTGAGTTCGAATGGTTTTGAGATGTAGTCATCCATGCCGGCCATCATGAACCGCTCTCGATCGCCAGACATGGCAGATGCCGTCATGGCGACAATGGGGATTGTGGGGTCAAAAAAACTGGAGACGTCCGTTCTGATTTTCCTGGTGGCCTCAAGGCCATCCATGACCTCCATCTGCACATCCATCAGCACGCAATCAAAGGTGTTCTGACGCATGCAACTGAGTGCCTCGATCCCGTTGTTCGCCGTCTGCACGGAGTGGCCCATCCTTTTGAGCATCTCCATTTCAGCCACGCGGCTGGTTTCGTCGTCTTCAACAAGCAGAATTCGGAGCGAGGGCGAGACGGAGTCGGCGGCAGACTGATCCGGGAGCATTGAATACTCTCTCTGCCTGAAGGGGAGCATCAGGTAGGCGCTGGTCCCCTGCTCCGGCGCACTCTCAAAGGTCAGAGTCCCTCCCATCGCGGAAACAAGGCGCTTGCATATGGAGATTCCAAGCCCTGCGCCCTGATGCTTGCGGCTGAAGCCGTTACTGGCCTGGGTAAAAGGGGAACCCAAAGTTTCGATCGTCGTATCGCTCATCCCCGCTCCCGTATCAGAAACGCAGAACAGCATGCGAACGGTATCCGGCGGCATGGGAAGCAGCGTCGACACCTCGAGCCTGACCTCTCCCTGGTCGCAAAACTTCATGGCGTTGCCGACGAGATTGAACAGTACCTGACGTACGCGGACCTCATCCCCGAACACATCCGAGGGCGCGTCCGGCGCGACGTCGATGCGAACAGGCAGACTCTTCTGAATGCTCAGCGGGCCAAAACTTTCGGTAATGGCGGCATACGTTTCGGACAGGCTGAACGGCTGCTCGCCTAACGGCATCCGGCCGGCCTCGATGCGGGAAAGGTCGAGAATGTCGCTCAAGAGGCGGGTAAGTCTGCCCCCGGAGCGGATGGCCATCTCAATGTACATGCGCTGTTCGTCGTTTGTCTCCGTGAATTCGAGCAACTGCATCATGCCCAGCAGTCCGTTTAGCGGGGTTCTGATTTCGTGACTCATGTTGGCCAGAAAAGCGCTCTTGGCCATATTCGCCGATTCAGCCGCCTTTTTTGTGGCCAGGAGCACCTCTTCCATGTGCTTGCGGGAGGTGATGTCCAGACAATGGCCGATGTACCCGGCGAACGCACCCCCGGAGTCGAAGCGTGGCGTGCCCTGATCGACCAGCCAGCGGTATTCGCCGTCGGCATGGCGCAGGCGGTACTCCATGCTGAAAGGTTCGCGCCGGTCAAAGGCCGAGACATAGGTGGCCATGCAACGATCAAAATCCTCCGCATGGACTCCTTGGAGCCAGCCGTTGCCGAGCTCCTGCTCCAGAGTGCGTCCGGTGAAGGTGAGCCAGGGTTCGTTGAAATAGTCGCACAGCTTGTCTACTCCGGAAGTCCAGATCAGCGCCTGGCCGCAGTTGGCCAGGTTTCTGAAATGCAGTTCGCTCTCGGCCAGCGCCTTCTCGGCTTTTTTCCTGTCACTGCTGTCGCTTATGATGATGCGGCAGGCGGGGATGTTCATGTCCAGCTTCAAGACCGCCTTGAGGCTGGCCCAAAAGTCGGTCCCGTCAGATTTCTTCATGCCCAGTTCGCAGTCCTGTGCTTCCCCGGTTGCAAAAAGTTGTCGTATGTTGCGGGAGAAGGTGTGCTGTTCCTCATCACGGATGAAGCGGTTTATGTGCTGGCCAACGAGATTGTTTCGGGTCATGCCGAGCATTGTCGTGGCTGTGAGATTGGTTGCCATGACCTGTCCCTGTTCCGAGATGGTGCAATATCCAACTGGAGCAAAGTCGTAGAGATCCAGATATTGCTCGTGCTCTTTTTCAAGATCTTCATGCGTCCTGTGTAATTCCTCATTCTGCATCTCGAGCTCGATTTTGTGAACGTGCAGCTCATGGACCATCCATGAGGCATCTCCGATAGGGTCGTCGGCATGGCTCTCCGGCGAACCGGCTTCGCTCTTCCGGCTGATTTCTTCAGCCTTTCTGCGAAGCAGGTCCAGATTTCCGGATTGATTGATACGGCTCTTCATAAAACATCTCCACCTAGGTAGGCTCTCTCACGAGCCGGCTTTAGGTTTAGGTAAAAGCGTCTGCTTGCAGCCCGTGATGGAAATTATCGCAACTGCTGGAATTTGCATTGTACTTCATAAAATATTGCGAGTTATCTATGATGTAATTAAAAATTTTATTTGTATAAATCTAAAGTATTCTCCTTCCTTGAATTATATTTACTAAAATTATGATAACAGCAATAACAAGAAGTATGTGTATGAATGATCCAATTGTATAACCACTTACAATCCCAAGAAGCCATAAAATTACTAGAATTATAGCAATTGTATAAAAAATTTTTTGCTCACTTATTTATTAAAATGTAAGAATGTGTGCATATATATTATTGTAACTCAGTTCTTCTCTCTTCAGGAGTTTCTCTTTCCAACAATAAGCAGGGCGATTCCCCCCGCCAGGGCGATTGCGCCCATGATGGGGGGCAGAGGAATTGTCCGTGTTTTTTCAGCCGTCATCTGGAGAGGTCCAAGGTCAACGACTTTTTCCTGGGTCGTGTAGGTTATACCCTGGTAAGCAAAGGTTGCGATTCCAAGGACAATCAGTAGTATTCCGACTATGCTTAACGTTTTCATGACCACTCCTGTTTGCCGTGAGGCTGTATGATCAAATTTTATGGTATTTGGATGCCCGGAGAACTAACGTGCTCCGGGCATTGCTGTTTATATCGGCATGCTTCGTACTCGCGCAGGATGGTCAACAGGAGAAAGGAAGCTGTGTTTGACTGTTATTCGTCCAGAACTTTTTCCACCTGTCCTATTTTTTTCTGTGCCTTGTCTGCAATTTTTTCCACTAGCCCCTCGGTCTCTAGGGATGGGTTGTCGATAATCTTTCCGACGGTTTTTTTGATATTGCCTTTGGCTTCATGGAAAACGCCTTTCGCCTGATTTATTGTGCTGGACTTCATTCACCTCTCCTTTTTTTGTTAAAAATTCAAAATATTTCAGCTCTTTCACAACCTCGCACTTTTATTGAAATGGGAGGCGACACGTTTCCAGAGGGTAATTAGTGTATCGCAATGAATGTGCCAAACTTGGCATTGCTTTATTATTTTGTGCAACAAGTTGATTATAAATAATAAAATATATTGTTTCTGATATCATGCGGGAAAAGCAAAGAAGCTGAAAGCGTCACATATGGCGCTACTGCAAGATTTCACCTTTGGTCGCTCTAAATATACGAGCACAAAAAAATTTCCTCCAGGTCTTCTTGCAACCTGGATGATGTCTTCGACTCGCGACTACGATATCGTACAAGGAATGGAGGACAGAGCCCGCAAACCACGGCAGAGATGCATTATGAGCATGTCATTAAGGCTATATGTCGCAATTTCGAGGAAACTGTCGGACCTGAAAAAGCGGCTCATGCAGCAAGTCGTTTTCCGTGTTTGAATGAGCAGAGTGAATGTGCCAATTAAAAAAAAATCTTATTTTACCACGAGATCGTTTTTTACGGATCTTACGCCTGCAACATTCCTGGCAATTTTTCCTGCTTTGATGACATTATGTGAGGAATCAACAAAGCCACTCAGCTGAACGTCTCCTTTGAACGTCACCACAGTTATCTGCATTGACTTCAAAGAGTCTTCATCAAATATTCTTGCTTTGACCTTGGCTGTAATAGCGGAGTCGTCAACATACTGACCGGTGCTTTCCCTCTGGCTTGTGCCAGCGCAGCTCAAAAGTGATGTCAAAAGCAGCATGCACATTACGATCTTGATAATATTCGTGAAATTTTCCATCATCTGATTTCCATTGTCCTTCGGTAACATGTTGTACGCGGCACTCGAATAAAGCGATGCACCGGTTCTGGGTTGGGCATCGGGTGCTTGATCACATTTCTCAGGCTGCATCCACGTCCTCGATCCGCATGCGTTTCAGGATTTCCGTTGCGACGATTGCTCCGGCTTCCGGGAGCGCCGCATCTTCGAGAGCAGTCATGAGCTCCTCAAGCAGGTCGTTGAATCCTTCCTCTTTTTGGCTGCTGAACACATGGCGCGTTCCGTTGCGCAGCCTTACGGAATCCACTCCGCTTTCGATCAATTTCTGCAGCAGGAGCTTCCAGGCCGCCTTCTCGAATTTTCGCAGCGCTACACCCGCAAGCCAAGCCACGTCGGCATTCTTGTCTTCGAGTGCGTTCACCAACGCGGGGATTGATCTGACATCGACGATTTCGCCAAGCGCCTTTGCGGCGCCCCAACGGGTCTGATCCAGCTTCGAGTGCGTCAGTGCGTCCGAGAGAGGGATGACGGCGGGGCCGTCCAGTTCCACCAGGGCTATCCGCGCCTTCTGACGGACCAGGCCGTCCTTGCTTTCAAGCATTTCCATCAGCGATTTGAGTTTTGTGTAGGTCGAATGTTGCGTGTTCATGGTGGTCCCCTAAATTTTCAGGAATTCCTGGAAAAAACGCCATGCGGGTACTGGCGGCCAAGTCGGAGAGATTCTCCGGCAGTGCTTCAGATTCTTCCCATCAGCATCAGGATGAGCACGATCAGAAGGATCAGCCCAAACCCGCCGCTGGGGTAATATCCCCAGCTCCTGCTGTGGGGCCATGTCGGCAAGGCTCCAAGGAATATGAGAACAAGAATGATGATGAGTATGAGTCCCATGATTGTTTTCTCCTTCCACGGGCAGGGCGGGATCGCATCCTGTGGGCACACGATCCTGCCTTGTGCGGCAAGTGACAGCTTATTTGTTGAGCTTCGTGAACTTTGCGCCCTTCAGGGACGCATCGACCATCAGCCCTTCAGGACTGAACACAAAGGCCACGACAGGGTCTTTGAGCGAAGTGGTGTCCAGTCTCTTGCCGCCGCCGACATCTATGAACGCGACGTTGCCGGTGACGCCGATCTCCCAGCCTTCAATCTTGACGAAGTCGTCGAGCGCCTGTTGGGTCATGAAGGCGAGGACGATGTCCATCTGTTCCGCGCCAAATGTGAACCCGTACGATCCGGCGATGAGATTGTAGTATCCGGTGGTCTTGCCGTTTGCTCGCAGGGCTCCCTGGCCGTAGGTCCCGCCAAGAACAAAGCCTGCCTTGGTTACGTCAGACATAATGAGAAGCGCCTTGGCTTCCTGGGCAATCTCCTTGCCGCCGTTCACCTCTTTGTAAAAACGCTGCAGCGTCATGTCGGCGTGCGTGTCGATCTCTTCGGCTGTTCTTGCCAGCGCGGCGCTTGCGGTCATGCACATCATCACCAGCGTTACGAGCAGCAATATGCCGTGTGTTATGCCCGGCCTGTGTTTTTCAATAAATCCGTTCATGGTAACTCCAGTGCTTGCTGCACAGTTGAAAGTCATTATTTCTGATTGCCGTAAATGCCGCCCGCGACTCCGCCCAGCGCGCCTCCAATCAGGGCGCCGGCACCCAGGGAGCCTCCAGTCAGGGCGCTGATTCCAAGGCCCGCTCCGGCTCCGATGGCACCGCCCGACAATGCGCCCTGCTGCGTGCGGGACATGTTTGTGCAGGCGGAAGCGCTCAAAAGTAACAGTATCATGAGGGAGAGAAGTATTTTTTGCATATCCGGTTCCTTAATTTTGGAGGTTGGGCTTGATTATTTCATGCCAAAGCACGTCAAATACCAGCCTGTTTGCCTTGTCAGGGTTCGATTCGTAATAATTGTCGAGCCTGGAGGCCATTTCCGCCCAACTCATGTTGTCAAAAGCCTCGATCCATCCTTTGATGAACTTGGACGGTTCTTCCGCGCGTTTTGCTCGCATCTGGTATTCAAGGGCGACGGCTGTTCCTGCTCCGAACAGGAATGCCTTTTTTTCGGGATCGGTTGACTTCATCCATACATATCCATCGACATCAGGAGATGGAGTTGCTGTTGTGCCTTGGGCAAAACAGGAAGACGTTCCAGTAAAGAGAAGTCCAGCGAGCAAGAAAACGGAAAAGTATCTGAGAATTTTCATATCCACCTCTTTTGTTATATATTGGTGATGTAATGATATGAGCAATAAGCGTTCCGTTGAATATCAATAAATTAACTGTATGAATATACTGAATTAATTATTTAAATTATTGAGTCGAATATATAGGGTGGTAAGTCCGTTCATTTGATCCATCATATGATCTGAATCTGCGAAATATGACAGCTGGCTCTCGGTGGACGCGGTGTCTGGCGCGTTTCCCCGACAGCCAGCCGGTCAGTATCGGAAGGTGGCTGCCAGACCGGTCTTGCCAGGTATCTGCGCGGCAGGCATGACCAGAACCTGCCCCCCCATCCTGTCCACCAGTTCACCAAGATCGTCGAGCAGATCAGCGGCGTTCTCTTCCTTGATGCCCGTGAGTTCATACTTGCCAGTGTCACCCAGGATTCGACCGGCAATCTCGCGATCGGATGCGATCATGAGCTTCGACACGCGTCCGTCGGTGGCCCCTCTCAAAACTTCTCCAAGGTCGCCGCTGCCGAATCCCCGAGATTGCGCTTCTCCGTATTCATCGCGCAGCGAGGCCAGCCAGGCCTGGTACTGGGGTTCGAGCAGTTCCCACGCGCGTTCGCGCAGTTCGGATGACGTCAGTACGAAGGGGTTGAGATCGAGGCCCTCCTCCATGAGGAACGAGTTGTGGCTGATGCTCCGGAAGAGATGATGGTGCTCCGGCAGTGCGGCCAGGAGCAACGGCAGACCGGAGGGGCGCGAGTGATGCTCAAGTACCGCGCGATCAACGGCCCGGAAGAAACGCTGCGTGTCCTTGTCGCCCTCGTCCTTTTTCCCGCCCTGGCCGTGACGCATGGGGCCGACGCCTCCTCCAGCCCCGCCGTAGGAGGCCACCGTTTGATGAGGCTCGGTCAACTCGGAGCCCAGAGCTTCGGTGAGTGTCCGCGGAACTCCCCGGGCGGGCTCGATCTCTTCCAGCGTGCCCAGGTCTCCCTCGAAGAGCTGGATTTTGGTCAGGCTCAGTCCGAGGATTTGGTAGCGGCCGACGTATTGCATGAAACGCCGCAAGGGCTTGACGTGAAAGCTGTTGCCTACGATGGCCAGTTCGGGAACCGACCTCCTGAGTCGGAACACCCGCAACACGCCCGCCCCACTCAAGACAACCAGTCCATCCAGTGTGTTGTTCCAGAATTCGCGATCAAGCCCGAGAGCTTCAAACGGCTCCAGGAAGTGTCTGGTCTCTGGTTCGGGGTATTTTGTCCTGAGCGATGACTCCATGGACTTGACCAGGTTACGGAATCTGATCAGATCCTGTCTGTTTTCGGGGCCGTGACGATGTGTCGGTTGGTAGAGGGACAGGCATGGCGGTTGATGTGCCGCCGTCAGTTCGGCTAGAGATTCGATGGTGGGTGATACTGTGTTCTGTAACACGTTTCTGCCTCCTTTTTTTTTCGATATGATCAGGCGTTCATGGAGTGTTTGGTTCCGGATGGAATGATTGAATGGAAGCAGGATTGCCTGTTAATGTTGAACAGCCCGGAATTCCACGCATCCATGTGTGTGTGGACTGCGGCGTATTTTGAATCGCAACTTTCGTGCCTGCGACACAGGGCGTTTGTCTGGACGCAACTACCTGATTGCAAAGATATTGGAGATCGGGATGGGCGCGGGCATTGGAAATCCGTCAACGGGAATCGGTCACATTTGGCGCAGGCGCCGTATATGACAGCCTGTCCGCGCAGGACGGAACGCCTGAAATCATCATGCCTCCCTTTGGGTCTTGCTGGTGCTGTCGTAAGGAGGGGTGCATGATGTTCAGGTTGGAGATGACGAGGAAGCTGTGGGGGTATTGAATTCGGTCGCAGGGGGCCATGGCCGATGCCAGGGCCAGGACTGGCCTGGGTGAAACGGGTGCTGGCCGTGTTACGTGTTGTTGCGCTGAATTCCGAGCTTTCGCATGCGCGCACGAAGCGTGCTTGGGTTGATGTCGAGGATGGCCGCCGCGCCATTTTTTCCTTCAACGCGCCAGTTCGTTTTCCGGAGCACCTGGAGGATGTGGTCGTGCTCGAGTTCCGCCAGGGCCTTTACGTCAGAACCGGCAGGCTCGCTTGGCTTGAGTGGCGCATTGAAATGATCCAGAATCCGCAATGAAGGACCCGGACTGATAATGGTCGCCCTTTCGATCACGCTCTCCAGTTCCCGCACGTTGCCGGGCCAGTCGTAATTTTCCAACGCTTCGAGGGCTTCCTTTGGAATGGTTTCGATCTTCCTGCCGATCTTTTTGTTGAATTTGGCGACGAAAAAATCGACGAGCAGGCGGATGTCTTTCTTGCGAGCCCTGAGCGGCGGGATTGTGATGGGGAAGACGTTGAGCCGGTAGTAGAGATCCTCCCTGAAACTGCCATTCTTGATTTCCTCTTCCAGATTGCGGTTGCTGGCCGCGATGATCCGCACATCGACCTTGATGGTGCGCGGACTTCCCAAACGCTCGAATTCGCCGTCCTGGATCACCCGCAGGAGCTTGCATTGCAGATCCATCGGCATCTCGCCGATTTCATCAAGAAAGATAGTGCCTCCGTCGGCCAGTTCGAAGCGTCCCATCTGCCTGGCGCTTGCTCCGGTGAAGGCACCCTTTTCACGCCCGAAGAGTTCGCTTTCAATGAGGTTTGCCGGCAACGCCGTGCAGTTGATGGTGACCATCGGCCGATCCTTGCGCAGACTCCGGGCATGGATGGCCCTCGCCACGATTCCCTTGCCGCATCCCGTCTCGCCTTGGAGGAGCACGGTCGTATTCTGGGGAGCGATCTGTTCGATCTTGTCGAAGACTTGCGAGATGGCGCCGCTCTGGCCGATGATCTCGCCAAAGTTGAACTTCCGGGCAACCTCGTGCTGCAGATAGATGTTCTCGGCCAGGAGGCGGTCCTTGAGTTCCTTGATTTCCATGAACGCCAGGCGCAGGGATTCTTCCGTGTCCTTGCGCACCGCTATTTCCTGCACAAGACGCTCATTGGCCAGGAGTAATTCACGTGTTCGCTCCTCGACCTTCTGTTCAAGCTGGTTATGAGCATTTTGCAGCGCTGTCCTGAGTTGGATCTGTTCGGTCACGTCAACGATCATGGACCGGATGTCACCGTGTGTTCCTTCCACCGGATCCTTGGCAATGCTTCGCAGGCGGGCAAGAAACATTATTCCGTCCGATCGCTGCAGCCAGATTTCGCAGATATCGTCTCCCTCTCTGCGCAAGACATCCGCGCAGTGTTTTGAAAACAGCTCCCGGCCATCCGGGTCGGCGATCCACAGGCTCATGGGTTTGCCCAGCAGGCGCTGCCGTTCGATGCCAAGCAAGTTCGCGCCCGGAAGGTTGACGCTGCGTACCAGGCCCTGACGGTCAAAGGAAAAATAGCCCGCAGGGGCGAAGTCATAAAGCTCGGCAAAGGCATTGTTTGATTTCTCGAGCGCGTCCTGAGCCTGGCGCAGCTCTTCATTTTGCATCTCCAGTTCGAGCTGATGAACCTCAAGTTCCTGCACCAGCCGCTTCATCTCGGTTTCTGGCAGAAGGGGACGAGTGCCGGTGTTCTCGGCGCGTGCCGGTTCAACCGCCTGCCGTGCCTGCGCCGGATCGGCTTTTTTTTTGTTTTTGGTTGTGTTCATGATGATCCTCCTTTGCCAAGTCGAAGCCTCAGCTGGTCATTTTCCTCGCGCAGTACTCCTTCGAGTTCCTTGGTCGCAGTGATGTTCGTAAAGGTCATGACCAGGCCTGCGATGACATCATTCATGGTCCTGTAAGGCATGATGCGTACCGCATACCAGCGGCCGTCGGTTGTGGAAACCTGTTTTTCCGAAAACACCAGCGTCCTGAGTACTTCGTGGGCCTGGTCGGACATTTCCGGGTAGACAAGGTCGCTGGCGAGGTCGGAAAGGGGCCGTCCCACATCACCGGGGATGAGCTTGAAAATCTTGTTTGCGCCGGGAGTGAAGCGTCGAACGTGCAGGTCGTTGTCGAGGAAAATCGTGACGATCTCCGTGCTGTTGAGCAGGTTGCGCATGTCGTCATTGACCCGCGCGAGCTCGTCCATCTTGGATTGCTGCTCGGCGTTCACCGTCTGCAGTTCCTCGTTGAGTGATTGCATCTCCTCGCGAGAGGTGGTCAATTCCTCGTTGGCGGACTGAAGCTCTTCGTTGGTGGACTGCATCTCTTCGTTGAAGGATTTGAGCTCTTCCTGCGAGGCCTGCATCTCTTCTCTGGTTGTCCGCAGTTCCTCGCGGCAACGTTGCAGCTCCTGCTCCAGTTCCAGGGCTCTGGCGCTGCCTGCAGCTCCGGCCTTTGAACGGCGGATCGCCTTTTGTTTCGGAGGTGTCGGCACATCGGTGAAGATGATCATGACCATGCCTCGCAGCGGCTCGGGATCCTGGATTTCCTGCACGGTGAGGTCCACAGACTGAACCGCGTCGCCTTCCGTGACCTTGAGCCCCTTGATGACGACGGCCTCCTTTTGCCGAAGGGCCTGCATAAAGGCGCTTCCCAGGTCAAAACGCAATCCCTCGCGAGCCATGGCGTGGATGTTCCAGTTGACCTTGCCTGCCGCCGGTTCAAGGTATTTTCCCGTCCTGCCGCTGATGTAGAGGATATCCCCCTTGTTGTTGACCAGCACGGCGGGCGGTGAAAAGCGCTGCAACAGCACTTGGTCCGCCAGGGACTGGATGTTGACCGTCGGTTTGAGCATTGTGGTCTCCTGCCTGACACCCGGCAGTGCCGGAATGAACGACGACGGAAATGCGATCGTCGAGGGGGTAAGGGTTTCTCCGCGACGCCGGAACAGCCTTGATTTGCTGTCTATGGAGATGAAGAGGTCGGTGCTCCCGCCTATCGCCTCCGAACTACCCAGAAAGAGGATTCCATCCGGGGCCAGACTGTAATGGAAGAGCGAGAGAATCCGTTGCTGAAGTTCGGGCGTGAGATAGATCAGCAGGTTGCGGCAAATGATGATGTCGAGCTTGGTGAACGGCGAGTCCATGATGACATTCTGCGTGGCGAAGGTGATCATTTCCCGGATCTCCTTGCCGATCCGGAAGCCGTTCCCGTCCTGTACGAAGTAGCGGTCCAGTCGTTCGGGTGAAATATCTGCGGCGATTCCCTGCGGATAGAGGCCTTGACGGGCCTTGTCGATGGCGTCCTTGTCCAGGTCGGTGGCAAAGATGCGCAGCTTGAGGCCCGACTCCGGCGCCAGTTCGGCAACTGTCTCTTTGAAGGCAATGGCCAGTGAATAGGCTTCTTCCCCCGTGGAGCAGCCAATTGACCATGCCCGCAGGGTGCCGTTCTCCGGACACGATTTCAAAAGCGGCGGGAGGGCAGTTGCCTGCAGATTCTCCCAGGCCGCAGGATCGCGGAAAAAGCTGGTCACCCCGATCAGGAGTTCCCGGAAGAGGAGGTCCGCTTCCTGGGAGTTTTCCTGAAGAAAACGGACATAGGTCATGATCCTGTCGATCTGGTGAATGCTCATGCGCCGTTCGATGCGGCGATATAGGGTGTTCTTTTTGTAAAGGGAAAAATCATGGCCGGTCTTGGTGCGCAGCAGGAGGATGATTTTTTCAAGGCCGCTTTGCGTCTTGTCCTTAAGCGGGGTGATGCCTGAACCGACAATCCGGGAATGTCGAATGAGGTCGAGGAGCTTTGCGGGCAATTCTTCCACCGGGGCCACCAGATCGGCCAGTCCTGCGTTGATGGCGTTTCTGGGCATGCTGTCGAACTTGGCCGAGACGGGGTCCTGAACCAGGGCCAGTCCCGCCTTTTCCTTGATGGCTCGCAGTCCCAACGTACCGTCGGAGCCCATTCCGGAGAGGATGACGCCGATGCTGCGCTCCCGCTGGTCCTCGGCCAGTGACCGGAAGAAGAAATCAATGGGCAGGCGCAGACCGCGCGGGGCGGCCGGGTTGAACAGATGCAGTACGCCATGCAGGATGGACATGTCATGGTTGGGCGGGATCACGTACACGCAGTCCGCTTCGACCGGCATCCTGTCCTTGACCTGATGTACCGTCATCGTGGTGACGCGCTGGAGCAGTTCCGGCAGGAGCCCCTTGTGAGTGGGGTCGAGGTGCTGGACGATGACAAAAACCAGTCCGCTTTTCTCTGGCACATGCCGCAAAAAGTGCTCCAGTGCCTCAAGTCCTCCTGCGGAAGCTCCAACGCCGACAATGAAGAAAGTCGGCGGCGTGGATTCAGGGTTCAAGGCAGGAGAATCGTTATTCTTGGATTTTGATTTCTTGATCATGTAATTTTTAATGACATAGTTTCTGGCACTGTGTCATTAAAATTTTGCAATGTGAGAATTCCACTTTGATCTGAAATTGAAGATCAATTTGTATTGAAATAATGTCTTCGCATAATGTAAGACATCAATCGGCAATTTGTAGAAACTTTTTGAGCATCCTAAAAGTGATGCATATATTGTTTGCGTTCATCATATAAGTAAAAAGAATTCTAACTGCAATAACGGGGGTTGAAAATATTTTTTCGGATAATAATCCGCAAGAGCGTAAGTATTTTTTCAGGTATTTGCCCGTCATATATCCCGGTTTTGGTGTATGCAACGGATTTGTTCTGATTTTGCTGCTCCTCTGTCGCTTTTGAATTTTAATTTAGTTAATGCAATCAGGCTTTTGTAAGATTATATTTCTCGTATCATGTTGGCGCGATCGTTGCTTAATAAGTTTGTTGTTGAGCAGGAACTCTCTCTGGCGTTTGCGTGTTCGATCTCTTGATAAAACATCAACAAATATTCGAACATGGTGAACTGATGTTATTGCAAAAAGTTAGCAAGCGACATGTTATTTTTAATAATATTTTAAGATCTAAAGACAAAGATATTGAAAATTTGCATTCGCTCAAATTCAATTTTTTGCAACAAGACCAGAAATGGCGGATCTCTGTGTGTGACAAGAAATCTGGAAGAATTGTCTGGACTCTGCTTTGGGCTATTGTAATTTCAATCCTGATCTTTTTGGCAATTTTAATCCTGCGTGGTCATGCGTGATGAAGCTTTGCAGCAGTTCTAATTTGAGGCAACCGAAATACGATAAATTATTACGTCGTTCTGATGAGCCGTGCATTTCAATACGGAAAAGCCGGGATAATCTTTCAGGAGTCATTTTCATACCAATCACAGATCGCGAACATTGTCGCGAAGCGATACGACGTACTCTGAGGCAACGCGGCGGAGACTCTGCGGACGCAATCGCCATTGCCAAGGCGACCTCCGAGATATGGCTGCTGATCTCCGCCCAGTTGACTCCTGTGATCGGCGGCAATGGGGTCGATGCCATTCTCAACAGGTCCCTGCATCTGACGAGCGCCGCCTTCCCTTGGCTGGCTATTTCGGATGAGCCGGTGGATCACGAATCTCTTCCGTTGCGAATCAGCATGCGCATGGCTGGGCGCGACCCGGTCGCGGCAGCGCAGGCAAGCAGTTCCCTGCTTATAACTTTCATTGAATTGCTCGCCACCTTGATTGGAAACTCCTTGACCACGCGCCTGCTTGCTCCGGTCTGTGGTGTCGCAACTGCGGTGGCGGAGCGGGAGAAACGTCATGATCTGTAAGATTGACACCAGATACGCCGGAAGAAAACGGAAGGCTGCCGAAAAGAGGTCGCCAGAAGCAAAATCAGACAGTCATGGCGAGGCGTTTTCCGACAGGCGGGAAGAAGTCTCAAGGATGGTCAAGAAGGCGCTGCGGCCTCGCAAGAATGCCAAAAAAATCAAGGGTGAATTCAGTACGGAAATGGAAACCTCGTTGCGGGAAGCAAACGAAAACCTCGTCGTCGCATCGGTTAACGCCCAGGTTGTGGCCGAGGCGGTCGAGAGGGTCATGGTCCATTTGTCCCACATGGCCGAGCATGACCTGCTCACGAACTTGCCGAACCGGTCACTATTGGCCGATCGTCTGGTACAGTCGATTCTGCTCGCGAATCGCCACGGCAGCAAGCTGGCGCTGATGTTTCTGGATATCGACCACTTCAAGCGCATCAACGATTCCCTGGGGCATGCCATTGGCGACCAGTTGCTGCAATCCGTCGCCAGGCGCCTGCAGGCGAGCGTGCGCAACTCGGATACTGTCAGTCGTTACGGCGGCGACGAATTCGTGATCCTGCTCCCGGATATAGGGGATTCGCAAAGCGTCATCCACTTCGCCGAGAAGCTGATTCAAAGTGTCGGGAAGCCCCATCTCATTTCCGGGCAAGAACTGCGTGTCACCTTGAGCATCGGCATCACCATGTGCCCGGATGACGGTGCTGACGCCGACGTGCTGATGCATAACGCGGATTTGGCGATGTATCAGGCCAAAAGGAGGGGGCGTAACAGCTACGAGATATTTTCTCCAAACATGACCACCCGTTCATTCCAGCGCATGCCGGGCAGTTGCTAGCGTCCCGACCAGGGATTTGATCAATGCCAGGCGGTCGCAACGTGGCATCTTCTGGTAGAGTCCGCAGCGCATCATGAGGTCCACCACCGGGTGCGATTCTCTTTAGGCTTCGAATCTTTTATGCAACAGCTATGGTGTCGGGCCCGTGGTGGAGACGTTTTGGCACATTTGGAGTTCACTATTGAAGGGCAAAAAAGAATCCTGAATGAAAGTTCAGATAGGTATTGTTCAAAATTGCTCGATATTGCATGTCGTGCACTTCAGAGGCATTGATTCTGAATTTCGTGTGTGAATGAAATGCTTCAGCATTCGTTTCCGCCGAGAATGTTGTCCAGGACGTATATTTTTCTGAGGCGCAATTCAGCCAGGTTGCTCATTCCCAGCTTTTCCAGAATGTTCGAGCGGTGCTTGTTGACGGTTTTTACACTTATGAAAAGGGTGTCCGCAATTTCCTTGCTTTTTTTGCCATCAATGATGAGGCGCACGACTTCCTTTTCTCTGGGTGTAAGATCGTCCAAAGGCGGCAGGGATTTTCGTTGGCGGTTGACGAACCGATAGGCCTCCACGATGGTCTTGGCCAGCATCGGGCTTATGAACATTTCGTCCATCAGGGCATAGTGGATGCCAAGGAAGAGTTCTTCGGGGCCGGCGCCTTTCAGGACGTAACAATTGGCACCCGTCTCCAGAGCATTGAAGAGGAGTTCGTTCTCGTCATGGGATGTGAGCACTACCACGGGCGTTTCCGGCAAAATCTGCTTCATGCGCTCCAGTACCTCTATACCTGATATGTCGGGCAGGACCAGGTCAAGGATCGCCAGATCAGGGCGGTGAAGTTCAAAGAGGCGGAGCGCTTCCTTGCCGCTGGCCGTGTCGGCTTCGACGCTGTATTCCTTGCGGGTCTGAATTATGGACCTTAGGCCCATGCGAAGCAGGTCATCGTCCTCAATCAGCAGAATCCTTTTTTTCATGACAGGCCTCCCCGATTACTTTCATTGTTGCCATGCGCAACGCGATAACTCAAGCTATTCCTCTCATAAATTACATGTCCCATTTGCTGTCTGTATCCCGCCGTAAGGCGGAGCCTCCGTAGCAGGGGGGCAGTTTGCATTGACAGACGTCATGAATGACGACTGCGAGCAGCGTTGGTCTTCCATCTGTTTTTTTCTGCACCACGATCGCCTCCCCCTCAAAAAAAACCGATGGGGGCTTTGTTCCCGACTGCCTCAGGGGAGGGCGACCGATGCTTAAAAGTCGAAGAGTCTGCCGAGAAACTGGCGGTATACGCTACGGCGCATATTCGCGAGACGGGGTATATGCGGCGCAACAACGGGGTGTGTGGTGAGACCGTCCCGTGTCCGGCACTACCGACTCCGTGAAGCGTTGGCGAGATATGGGAGGTTGAAGGCCGTCATTTCGCAGCCGAAAAGGTTGCTGCGCATGGCCATCAGCGTTTGCGCGTGAGCCAGGGGAACCCATGGAGCCTGATCGTGGATGCGCAGGAGAGCCTTCTTGTACAGGGCGTCCCGGTTTTTGGGATCCAGTTCCTGTTGAGCCTGGATAAGGAGGGCATGAACCTCCTGGTCCTTGAAAAACGCCCTGTTCAGGGCCTTGGGTTTCACCGCGTTGTCCATGTCCAGGAGGGTGTAGAGGAAGTTGTCCGGATCCCCGTTGTCTCCCATCCAGCTCAGAAGGCAGGCGTCATGTTCGCCGTTGTTGACCTGGTCGAGATATTCCCGCCAGGTGGCCGGCGACACGATCTCGAGACGGATGCCGATGGCGGCCAGGGACGACTGGATGGACATGGCGATCTTCATGGGTTCGGGGATGGCTGGACGGGGCACCGGCGGTGTCCACAGGCGGGCCGTCACGCCTTCTGCGTACCCTGCCTGTCTCATGAGTTCCCTGGCCTGCTGCGGATCAAACCCATACTCCGGTTGATCGGGGTCGTAGCCGAGCATGCCCGGCGGCAGGGGGCCTTTGGCGATGACCGCTATGTCCTGGTAGAAGAGCTTGACGAGGCTTTGCTTGTTGATGGCGTGGTTCACGGCCCGCCTTACCAGTACGTTATCGAAGGGTGGCCGCTGGGTGTTCATGGCCAGGTAGCCCACGTTCATGGGCAGGCCCGTGGTCAACCGCAGGGACTCGTCACGCATGATCTGACGCTGGATTTCATAATCCACGCCGTCCATGCCGTGCAGCACCCCGGCCTTGAGGGCGCTCAGGCGATTGCGGTTGTTGATGATGGAACGAAAGATGAGGGTGTCGAACTCCGGGGCGGGGCCCCAGTAGTGCGGATTGCGTTGCAGCGCGATCCTCTCGCCGGGGACCCATTCAACGAAAGCCAGAGGACCGCTTCCGACGGGATTTTTTCCGAATTCACTGCCGTAGCGCTTGACGGCGTTGGGACAGACGATGGGGGCGGCGGCGATCATGGCCAGGTTCGACAGAAAGGGGGCGTAGGGCTTTTCCAGGGTGATGCGCACCGTCAGCCGATCCAGGGCCTCAACTGTCTTGACGCCGGCGAAGGTTGACTGGGCCCAGATTCCTTCGGTGTAGTAAGGGTGGTTTCTGTCGATCTGGCGCATGAAGGAGAAGACCACGGCTGCTGCGTCACAGGGCGAGCCGTCGGAGAATTTCAGGCCGTCACGCAGGGTGAAGGTCCAGGCCGTGCCGTTTTCCGACGTCGTCCATGCCTGGGCCAGCCAAGGCTCGATTTCAAAGGTGCCTATCCTGAAGCGGACCAGCGTCTCGAAGATGTGCATCGTGACCTTCAGGGACTCGCCGTCCTGGGCCAGGGCCGGATCCAGGGAGATGGAATCGCCGCCTCTGCCCCAGACGATGGTTTGCGCGCGATCCTGGCAGAAGCCGCTGCAGATCATCAGAAATGTGAACAGGATTGTCATTGAAAAGGAAATGAAGACGCCCATTTTTCCGCTCCATCTGAAATTGAAACAGGGGTTGAGATGGGTAAAACATGTACGCATGCCTGCCGATGTCGGGAGTGCCGTTGTACTGCTGGATATTTATAATATATGCTGAAAATATAATGCGTAATATATAGGCATTAGTAACTATTTATCTCGATAATTATTCATCAAAAATACGAATATGCTTACTCGTGTAAATGAGTAGTAGTTATGTTGTTTTTGTCTACTGATTTGCAGATTTGGTTTGCTGGAGTAGGGTGGTGCGGTATGTGCTCGTTTTTCTTGGTGTAGCTATAATTAAAAATGAGTACATACTTGTTCTGATTGAATACTCATAGATGCGTAATCATGAATTTGAAAATTAACAAACACTACTCATACCCAGTCTGCATTACCCTGGATAAGGTCTGAGACTTGTGGGAATAGCTTTTAAATTTGTGGTGGGAGGGGAGTGGGTGCTTTTTTCTTGAATAAATGCCAAGGGTTAACTCTCTATTCTCGCAGCGGGATCCTTCTAACGTACGGGCATACGGGTGCCTGCGGCGCAAATGGCGGGCGACGGAGTCCGTTTTGAAGGCGGCCTTGAAGCTATGCCGACCGTTTCGATCTGATCCGGTTCGTATCGCGCTACATTAAACGTTCATGAATTTTATGCACCTGTCATGCTGTCCAGCGATTTTGGCCTTGGAGGGAACGCTTCTCCCCGTGTCACGCTGTATGATTGCGGGGGGCCTATGCTCAATCATATTGGGAATCTTATGATACAGTTGCTTGGAAAATCAGTGATGCTGCTCGTCGCCTTGTTCCTGTTTTCCCCAAAATGTTCTGACGCACGGGAAGACTCCTTTGTCATGACACTGAATGCCGCGCCGATCTCCCTGGATCCTGCAGTGATTACAGACTACGAATCCGCAAAGATTACAAATGCCATATGCGAGGGGCTTGTCAGGTACGCGAATCAGACTTCTGAGATTGAGCCTTGTCTGGCGACAGACTGGAAGACTTCAGACGATGGGAAGGTGTGGACATTTCATCTGCGCAAGGGTGTGGTGTTTCATGACGGGACGGTCTTCGATGCCGAGGCCGTGATCTTTTCCTTTTCCAGGCAGATAGACAGGACGCATGCATATTTCAACCACAAGGCGAAATATGCCCGCTTCGCCCTGGAGCATATCGAGGACATGCATGCGATTGATGCCCATACGTTGGTCATACGTCTGAAAAAGCCCTATGCCCCCTTTTTGGCCAATCTGGCCATGCCCATGGCCGCGCCCATCGTCAGCCCTGCCGCCGTGAGACTCCATGGTCCCCTCTTCGAGTGGAATCCGGTCGGCACGGGGCCTTTTCTTCTGTCAGGCCCGACCGTCGCTGCCGAGGGGACGGAGTACGTCCTGGATCGCAACGACGGGTATTGGGGCGGCGGCCCCCGGGTTTCCCGGTTGCACTTCAGGGTCATCAAAAGCACGACCCTGCGCTTTGAGGAGTTTCAGCGGGGCGCGGTCCACGTCATCGACAACCTCAAACCTTCGGATATCCCTAAAATCCGGCAAATGCCGGGTGCTGTCATGGTCCGGCGACCGGGCATGAACGTGGCCTACCTGGCCATGAACACCCAGCGGCCACCCTTCGACAACGTGCTGGTAAGGCGGGCCGTGAACCACGCCATCAACAAGGCCAGGCTCATCCGTTTCGTGTATCAAAGCTCTGCCGCTCCCGCCGCAACGCCGGTCCCTCCGTCCATATGGGGGCATAACGGGAATATTGCGGACTACGGCTATGATCCCGGGTTGGCCAGAGAGTTGCTTGCGCAGGCGGGATGGGCGAACGGGTTCGACACGAATATCCATGTCATGACCACGCCGCGCCCATACATGCCCGCACCCCTCGAAGTGGCCCGCATCATCCAGCAGAATCTGGCCGCTCTGGGGATCAAGGCTACTATCATCTCCTATCCATGGCGCGAATTTCTGGAACGTGTCGACGATGGTGAGCATGACATGTGTCTGCTCGGGTGGGTGGGCGACAACGGTGACCCGGACAACTTCCTCTATACGCTCCTGGACGCGGACAACATCTCCAAGCCCACGGCCATGAATCGCGCTTTCTTCAACAACGGCGAAGTCCATGAACTGCTGCTCAGGGCCCAGGAGACCTGTGACGTCAAGGAACGTTCCAGGATCTATGAAAGAGCCCAGGAAGTCATCCATGACCAAGCGCCGTGGGTGCCTCTGGCCCATGCCGAGCAGCATATCGCCCATTCATCACATATCTGTGGACTTATATATAATATAAATGGATCTTATTACTATCACAAAGTAAATATTACAGATGATTGATAGCGAAATAAATATGATCAATTCATTTCGCAAAAAAATAAGACTTTCCATACGGACAAAATTTGCTATCGTATTTGCGATTATCATAGCTTTTCCGATTATATTGATAAGTTATTATAATTATTACACTATAAAGATAAGTCAGAGCTCCATTTTGCAGGGGAAGTTGGTCGATGCATCGAAAGACGTGTCGAATATGTTGATATACTACATGAAAAATGCCGTTCAGAAAGCAGATCTTGCAGCGGAGCTTGTCGGGGATGGCCTTGTCCTGCGCCCGGGCGAGGTACAGAATTTTCTCTATTACAAGCAGGATATCTGGGATAACGCCATCGTCGAAATCTTTGACGCGAACAGGAAGTTGCTCGGGCGCAGTTTTGACGGCGAACCAGGGACGCCTTCCTTTTTTGTCGACGAGAACTCCGAAATCCTCCAGCAGACGCTACGTCTGGCCAAGATCGCCGACTTCTTCGCTTCCCCTGCCGGCATCTCCATCCGCGCCTCGACACCCATCATTGCCCCTCACGATCTGTCTTGTCTTGGTGCCGTCATTGTGACGTACCCCTTCGACTCGCAACTTTTGTACAAGATCAAATCAAGCATAAAGCACGATATTTTTCTGTATGTCGATCATATGAACGCTATGCGTTCGACAGCATCGACGGATTTGATGAGTGACAGATTTCCGATTTTCGAAAAGTCCAGGATCGGGGCAGAAAAGATGCTCATGAAGACAGATAGAGTTGATGGTAGGGTTTATCAGTCGGCATATCGTCCCGTTGTGAACTTTAATGGGAATATTCTTGGATATATTTCCGCGTCGATAGACAGAAGTGTTATTGATCACGAGATAGACAACGCATACAGGAAATTGTGTATCGAACTTGCAGTGTCTTTGAGCGGTGCCATTGTTATCATTTTTCTGGTGACGAAGTATCTGACAAATCCCATTTATTATCTGAGTGAATCCATAAAAAGAATGACTCTGGAAAATACTTTCCGGGATGTTGTCATCGATCAGAACGACGAGATCGGAGATCTGGCGGATTCCTTCAACAATATGATCTCCGAGCTGAGAAAAAAGCAGGAGACTCTTGCGCGGACCGAGAGGAAATACAGAAACATATTCATTAATTCCGTGGAAGGGATCATGCAGGTCGGCATTGATTTCAGGATTGCGGACTGCAACATCTCGGCGGCGCGAATGTTCGGTTACGAGGATGTGCGCGGGTTCATGAAGACAGTTGTGAACGTGAAGGAGCAGCTGTTCCCGGATGCCGCGGCGGCCGACAGCTTCTTCGGCATGGTGGCTTCACGGGGAAAGATAAAGATTCACGAGATCGAAATGGTCCGCAGGGACGGGACCCGCTTTCCGGCCCTGGTCTCCATGCATCTGACCAGTGATTCCGATTCTGGCTCTCCGGTCTTCGAGGGCAGTATCGCGGACATCTCGGCGCGCAAGGAAAAGGAGAGGGCCGAGACAGCGCGTGATGCTGCGGAGAAGGCCAGCGAGTTCAAAAGTCTGTTTCTGGCCAATATGAGTCATGAGATACGCACTCCCCTGAACGCCATCATCGGCATGAGCGGAGTGCTGCAGAAGACCGATCTGGCCGAGAAGCAGGGGGAGTACGTCCGGGTCATCGACACCGCGAGCAGGAATCTTCTGCACCTGGTCAACGAGGTCCTCGACTTTTCGAAGATCGAATCCGGGCAGATGCGCATCGAGGAAGAGGTCTTCGACCTGGAGGAGATGATCGACGAAATATTGAGCCTTTTCATGGCGCAGACATCAAGGAAAGACATCGAATTTATCGCGGACATCGACGAGGGCGTGCCGCGCATACTTTTCACCGACCAGTTCCGCTTGCGTCAGGTCATTATCAATCTGTGCTCCAACGCGTTCAAGTTCACGGAGCAGGGCGAGATCGTCATCGCGGTCCGCGTCAAAGGGCTGAGCAACGAGGGCTGCGAGCTGCTGTTCGAGGTCGCCGACTCAGGCATCGGCATCCCCATGGAAAAGCGGGACCGACTTTTCGATGCGTTTCAACAGGCCGACAGTTCGACGACCCGGCGCTACGGCGGGACCGGGCTCGGGCTTACCATCTGCAGGAAGATCGTTGAAATGTTGGGAGGCGAGATCTGGATCGATCCCGAGTATCGTGTGGGGAGCAAGTTTTGTTTCACCATTCGTGCCGCTGTGCCGGAGCCTCCGGTTGCGGCCGCCGAAGGCTCCGAAAGCCTGGCGGGCGTCAGGGTCATGCTCGTTTCCGCAAGTGAAAAGCTCACCCAGGTGGTCCCGCAGCTTCTGTCCGGATTCGGCTGCGAGATCACCCGCATCAGCCCGTGCGAATCCCTGCATGGCCTGACGGGCCTATCGGACCATTTCAATCATGACCTGGCCGTCATCGATTGTCCGCTGGGGGAGGTGGGCGTCATGGAATTCCTGGGGTCATATCTGGCGGCCAAAGGGGATGCGGCACGGGTCATCGTTCTGCTGCCTTATGGAGCCCAGGTCGAGGAGCGGCCCTTCGGGGGGCAAGGCCTGGTCGAGTTCATGAACAAGCCTCTTCGTCGCAGGCACCTCCTGCGGCGGGTGCTCGAACTCTTCGGGGAGGATGGAGGCAGGACGGCTCATGACTATGTCAATGCGGAGAGCGGCGGGCTTGACGGAAAGCGGATTCTGCTCGTCGAGGACAACGAGTTCAACCAGATGGTCGCCCTGGAAGTACTTGGAGCCTACGGTCTCGACGTGACCGTGGCCGACAATGGAAAGGTTGCCGTGGATCTTTTGGCCGACGGCCACTCCTTCGATCTGGTCTTCATGGATGTGCAGATGCCCATCATGGACGGCTTCGAGGCCACGGCCATCATCCGCGAGCAGCTCGGGATGCGGCATTTGCCCATCGTGGCCATGACGGCTCACGCCACAACCGGGGATCGGGACAGGTGCCTCGCAAAGGGCATGGACGAGTATCTTTCCAAACCCCTGGAACGGCGCCGGCTGGAGGATGTTCTCGGCAGGTTCCTTTGTTCGTGATGCCTTGCGGGTCTGCCTTTGTATCGGTCGCTTCCTTGCCTACATGCCTCCCTGAACGAATTTACCATCCTTGACCGTCAGCAGCGAGTAGGGCCGCGACACGTCGCCGAAGGCGTCAAAAGAGATGGACTCGGTCAGGACGCGCCTTGCCGCCATGCCCAGCAGGGCCTTTTTCAGGGCTTCGCCACCGGTGCCTCGGGTCTCGGTCAGGGCTTCGAAGAGGATCATGGCCGCTTCATAGCCGAAGACCGCCCCGAAGGCGGCCGCTTCGCCGTAGCTTTCGCGATAGCGCTGTATAAAGGGTCTAAACTCCGGATTGTCGTCGCTGACCCACAGGCTCTGCACAGTGGAGATGCCCTCCACGGCGTTTCCGCCGTGGCTGATCAGGTGGGGGGTGAAGGCCAGGCTCGATGTGAACAGCGGAGCGGTGATCCCGGCCAGGCGAATCCGCTGGCTGACCAGGGCGGTATTGATGTCGCTGGCGACGATGCAGATGGCCTCTGGCGCGGCGTCGGTCAGTTTCGAGATGATGGCCGGAAGATCCGGAGAGGCTGAAGAGTCAAAGTGGATGATCTCCACGACGCGGCCACCGGCGGTCTCGAAGTCCGAGCGCAGGGCCTCGGCGAAGGAACTGGTGAAGGCCTTGTTCACCGTGTCGTAAACGATGGCCATGGTGGCGCAGCCCCTGTCGGTGAGGATGTGCCTGCCGAGCACCGCGGCCCGGGTCACCGAGACGTCGACCACGCGGAAGAAGAAGTCGTCCTTTCCCGACAGGGCATCCGTGGAGGCCGTGGGGCTGATCATGACGATGCCGAGCGGGTCGGTCACCTTCAGTCCGGCCATGGTCTGGGAGCTGGTGGAGTGCCCGATGACGGCCGCGACGCCTTGTTCGGCCAGAGAGGAGCAGGCCGCGGCCGCGCCTTCGGGCGTTCCCTCGTCGTCCGTGACGGCAAGCTCCACGGGGCGGCCGTCAATGCCTCCCTTGGCGTTGAAATCCTCCAGGGCCAAGCCGATCCCGTTGCGCGCCTGAATTCCCAGTTCCGCGTTGTTGCCCGTCAGCGTGACCGCAACGCCGACGGTGACGGGACCGTTATCTTGTCCGCCCGTGAAGAAGCGCCACACCAGAACCAGGGCTGAGAAAAGTATGGCCAGGCTGACCAGTGTGAGCTGCGATTTTCGTGACATTCGCGTTCTCCTTTCGTGTTGCTGCCGGTCGGGCCGCACATGCTGGCTGGCAAAGGGTTTTTTCAGGATATGGCAGCTTTCGCTTCCGCCAAGGCCACTGGCTGCCTTCAGCTACTGTGCGCGGCCGGTCCAGCGGGCCAGGGTCCGGAGCACCTCCTGGGTGTTGACTGGTTTGGAGAGATGCGCGTTCATGCCCGCTTCGAGACATTTTTCCAGATCGCCCTTCATGGCGTTGGCGGTCATGGCGATGATCGGCAGGTCCGCCAGACCGGGCACGGCGCGTATGGCCTGCGTGGCCTCGTAGCCATCCATTTCGGGCATCTGCACGTCCATGAGCACTGCGTCGTAGGTACCGGGCCGGGAGGTGACTGTTTCCAGGGCCTCCCTGCCGTTGGACGCGATATCCACGATGACGCCTGCATCGCCCAGGATGGTCCTGACCACCTCCTGGTTGAAGACGTTGTCCTCGGCCATGAGCACCTTGAGTCCCGCCACGTCTGCCCTGTCCGCTTCTCCGGCTCTTTCCCGCCTGTTGCGAGGAGCCGACTTGGGAGCCCCGGTCAAGCCCATGAGAGTATCGAAGATCAGCGACGGCGTGAAAGGCTTTTCGAGTACCGCGTCGATGGGCAGATTCTGGGTCTCGTCCAGGGCATTGAATCGCACGGGGGAAGCCAAGAGGATGATGAAGGTCTCCTCCGGAATTCCACGTTCACGCAGCCTGCGCACGAGCTCCGCCCCGGTCATGTCCGGCAGAAGCCAGTCAACGAAGAGGAGGCGGCCTCCGCCGGCGTATTCTTCGAAGCGGGCCAGGACGTCGCCTGCCGTCAGGACGCATTCCGCCTCGATGCCGAAGGATTCCAGCACCCGGGCCAGGGTTTCGCCGGTCGTGACGCTCTTGGTCGCGACCAGGGCAGGGCGGTTCGCGAAGTCGTCAAAGTTCCAGGGCTCGACTTCGGCCTCCCGGGGGAACGCCTTCAGGCGGATGGTGAAGATGAATTCGGTCCCCTTTCCCTCGGCGCTGCGAACATCCATCTCGCCGTCCATGAGGGAGACGAGGGCCTGGCTGATGGACAGACCAAGACCCGTGCCGCCGTACCTGCGCGTGGTCGAGGCGTCGGCTTGACCAAAGGCTTCGAAGATGCGCCGCCTGGCCTCTTCGGCGATGCCGATGCCCGTATCCTGAACGCTGATGACCAGTGTCATGACGTCGCCGCCCCTCATCTCGCCACTGTCGGCGATGTTGACCACGATCTCCCCGTTTTCCGTGAACTTGATGGCATTGCCTATGGTGTTGATGAGGATCTGCTTGAGCCGCAGGGGATCGCCAAGAAAAGCCCTGGGCAGCCCCGGCTGAACGGAAAAGATGATCTCGTCGCCGTTTTCGAAAGCCTTGGGAGTGAGGATATGGGAGATGTCGGACAGGATTTCGCCGAGTTCGAACCGCCGGGATTCGAGTTCGAGCTTTCCGGCCTCGATCTTGGCGATGTCGAGGATGTTGTTGATGATTCCGAGGAGATGGTCGGCGGCGGCCTGGATCTTGTCCAGATAGTCGCTGAGCCGTCCGGACGGGGCCAGCTTGTGGGCCAGTTCCGAGAACCCGAGGATGGCGGTCATGGGGGTGCGGATCTCGTGGCTCATGTTGGCCAGAAAGTCGCTCTTGGCCCGGGTGGCGGCTTCTGCGGCTTCCTTGGCGACCTGCAGTTCGCGCATGCGTTTTCTTTCGGTGAGGTTCTCGAGAATCCCTTCGATGACCACTCCTTCGTCGGCTTCGCCGATGATCGGATATGCCTTGACGCCTACGGGGACAAGGTTGCCGTCCTTGTGGCGGGCCGTGGTCTCGATCAACTGCACCCGGTCCGGGCGCAGGGCCTGCCCATCGAAACACGCCCTGTCGGGTTCGCTGCAAACGAGGTCGTGCAGACAGACCCCGGCTGCGATCATCTCGGCGGCGGAATCGTAGCCCAGAAGCCTGGCCAGGGCTGGGTTGGCCATGAGCAGTGTTCCGTCCGGCGCGAGCCTGAACAGGCCGTCGGGCGTGTTCTCGAAGATGCTGCGGTAGCGCTGCTCACTCTTGAACAACTGCTCCTGCCGCTGGTGCAGGGCCGTGTTCATGCGCTCGAAGGAGGAGTTGAGATCCTGGAGTTCCAGGAAGGAACTGCGTTCGCCGCTGTCATCCGCGGATTTTTCGAACCTGCCCTCCATGAGGTTCCGGGCCCAGGCCGAAAGGTTGCCGATGGGGCGGATGACCTCGTGCTGGAGTTCCCTGCGGACGCGAACGGCCACAGCGGCCCATATCGCCACGGTCACGACGATGAACAGGATCAGGAGCAGGGCCAGGGGGCGCAGCAGGGCAAGGAGGTGAATCCGGTTGACCACGGTCCAGTCCGCCTTGGCGACGGGAGCGGTGTTGCTCAGCACGAAGGTGCTGTCCGCTGTCTTTTGGATACTGTAGTCCCCACTCTGGGCCAGGTCCAGGCTGTCCCTGCCGAAGTAGCTTTGTTGCTGGATCATGTCCGGGTTTGAATGGACGACGAACTTTCCGAACCTGTCCACGATGAGGGTCTCGCTGCCGACGAGGCTTTCGTAGACTTCGCCATGCAGGGTGACCAGGCTCAGTTCGCCGAAGACAAAGCCGCCCCTCCGCAACGGGCGGGTCAGGATCACGGCCACCGCCCCCGTGTCCGTGGAGATGAACGGACTTGAGACGGTCACGCTCAAGTCCGCGGGAAGATTCTGTGCATAGGGCATCCGGGACATGTCGAGATCCTGGAAGTTTTCGAGATGCGGAATCGTCAGTCGCACCCGGTTGTCTGTCCCGACCAGAACAAGCGTGTCGAAGTGGTGGTAGGCTTCCTTGGCGCTCTCCATGGCCAGCCTGGACTGGTCGAGGCCGGACACCTCGGCCATGCGCCCCACGGCGTCGATGATGCGCGTGGCCTGGTCGAGAAATCTGTCGACGACCCGGGCCTGGGAATGGACCAGTTCTTTCTGCTGGTTGGCGATTACCTGGAGCCCCAAAAGACTCAGGGCGACCAGCAGGGCAAGCATGAACATAACCAGTGGCAGGAAGAAACGCAGCAGCAGGTGGCTGAGCAGGAACCACTGCAGGCTGTTTCTGGCGGGCTCTTTCTTCATGCGCGTTTTCGCTTCTCCCGTGCAGGCCCGAGGCGGTGAAACCTTGGATCTGGGCGTTGGCGCCATCGCCCTTCAACAAGGGGGAGTGTATTGCGCCGTGTGCGGAGGCGTAGTGGGATCTGAGTCAAGAACATATACGTACACAGCGCTGGCTATGTTCGTAGTTTGTTTATCGTGTTTCGAATAAGAAAATATGTATATATATTTTGAAAATATACATTCAAATGTTAATTTATACAAGTTCGATTTCTGCTAATTTACCTATCTGACGCCATTGCAAAAAGTCGCCAAAAAAACAGGGTGCCATTCCCGCAAATGTCTGCCCACTTGAGTAGGCAGGCCATGCCGGGCAAGAGCATCAAATCCATTCTCCAAGGGGATGACGACTTCTATCAGTGACGTCCTGTCTGACCCGACCGGGGTATGTTTCAGGCTGAATATCAATCACTCAAGCCAGGATCATGTTCCGGAACCGTGCGACGGGTCTATCGAGTGGCAGGGCCCCCAAAAAAAAACAGTGCAAGATCAGACAAGCCGGATTTGCAGCTTGCTCAAATCGGACAGCTTGCTTCCTTGGCGCACCGGAATGCGTCTTGGTCCTGGCGTTTCGTATTTTGGGCATGCCCCGAATCTTTCCAGGAATGGCCCAAAACCGCCAAGCTCTGCAGTTTGTTCCCTCCCGTGTTCATCTTGGTACGTACTTATGCGTACAATTCATTATCTCAACTCATAAGCCCTACTAGCTAGCAAGTACCTCGAATGCGAGGAGATGCCCAGTATAATACTGGATAAATACATACTGATCTGAGTTAATTATCTCATGGAAAGTATCTAGAAAATGTAACCAGAGACTGTCCGAATACGCTCATAACGCAAAAGGAGAGAATTGCCATGATCAAGAAAAGAGGAGGTAACTCAATGAAAGGGAAGTATTTTATTCTGTCTTTCCTTGTTTTGGGGCTGACGTGCCTGCAGGTCACTGCGGCTTTGGGTCAGAATGAGGCCCGACAATACGATGTCGACTCCATACTGAGAAGCATCGCCGGGGGCGGTGACGGTACCACGCTGGCCACGGCCCTGCAGGAGGCTTTTAAAACCAACCCGACCTTTCTGGCCAGCAGGGCCGAGTATTCGGCTGCCCGGGCGGCGTACCGCAAGTCTTTCGGCGAGCTGCTGCCCTCCCTGAAATTCTCCGCATCCGCCTCCCTGAAGCATGTCCGCAATGATGGTACCATCGGCCGGCACAGCGGGGGCTCCAACGATATCGTCACCGACGAGCAGCGGCTCTCTTTGTCGCAGCTTGTCTGGGACGGTGGGGCCACCATGGGACGCGTCGACGCCGACGAGCTTCACGCTGATTCGAAGCTCAAGGAGGCCTACAACAAGGCCGCCGAGGTGGCTCTCGATGCAACGCAGTATTACCTCGAAGTCATCAGGGTGCGGGGCATTCTCGAGCTCAGCAGGCGCAACGTGGGCAATCACGAGCAGGTTCTGAAGATGGTCACCCTTCGGCAGCGTAGCGGGGCAGGCACCAAGGCCGATGTGTATCAGGCCGAAGCGGCTCTGGCCGAAGCCAGGTCCAAGCAGATTTATGCCGAACAGGCCGTGCGGGATGCTGAAGCTGATTTCGCAAATACTTTCGGTGCGTTACCTGGTGTCCTGCAGTTGCCCGCCAAAGAGCAGGCAATGCTTCCTGCGACTATCGAATCGGGAATCGGGGTGGCCATGGAAAACAACGACGCCATCAAGGCGGCCGACCTTGGCATCCAGCAGCGCGAGAAGAAACTGGACTCGGCTCGTGGGGCCCTGCTGCCGAGCATTTCCCTGCGAGGCGGCGTGGGCAGGGCAGACAATACCTCCGGTTTCGACGAGAGCTATAATGACGCGTCCATCGGTATGTATGTCAATTTCACCATCTTCGACGGCGGATCAAACCGTGCGGCCATCGCCGAGGCCCGAAGCCTGCTGCGACAGGCGCAGTTCAAGCGCGAGGAGACCCGGCGCGCCATCGAGCAGGACGTGCGCACGGCTTACAACTTCATGACGGCCACGGGCGATCTGCTCCCCGTTCTCGCCGACAACGTCGAGCAGAACGCCAAGACTCTGCTCAGCTATTTCGATCAGTTCCGCATGGGTTCTCGCACGCTGCTGGACCTGCTGGACGCCGAAAAAAGCCTTTTCGTAGCCGAACAGGCGCTTCTGAACGGCAAGCTGGCAAACATCTATTCCTTTTATCGCACCTGCCTGCCTCTCTCGACGCTGCTTGAGGTTCTGCAACTCGAAGAGGTCGCCAAGGTCGAGGAAGAATAGGCGGCGCTTCCGGGAAGCCTTCAGACGAAGCATTGTGGTCGAGAGGGTGGACGGTCATGGCGCGGGAGAGCGTCTCCTGCGGATCACGTAACCAATGGAGGTGACGGCATGGTAAACGATATCATTCGGGAAAAGGACGTGTCCAAGGATATCCCGGTCACGCCCGCCATGAACGGTGAGAATGTTTCGCCAGACCCGGCACCTCGTGAGGCACAGGTATCGACTCCGGACACGCTGACTCATTGCCTGTTGCACATCGCGCGTCATCATGGCCGTCCCATTTCCAGGGAAGCCCTGCTGGCGGGTATCCCACTGGCAAACGAGGGACGGCTGACGCCCCTTCTCGTGCCCCAGGCTGCCGAACGGGCCGGACTGAACGTCCGGGCCGTTCGGCAAACCCTGGAGCATATCAAGGCTGAGGTTTTGCCGGCCATTCTGCTGCTCAAGGACGAGAGCGCGTGCGTCCTGGTTTCCCGTGAGAGTGACGGAAAGATGGGCGTGGTTTTTCCGGATGTCTGCGATGGCGTCAGGGAATACGCACCCGGGGACCTGCAGGAGCTCTACGGCGGATTTGTGATCTATGCCCTGCCGTCCACGCGCTCCGGGGTCGAAACGCGTCCAGGGGATTCGGCCCCTTCCGGGGGACACTGGTTCTGGGGTGCCTTTCGGGAACAGTGGTGGTCATATGCCCAGGTCATGATCGCGGCCTTCATGCTCAACTGCTTCGCTCTGGCCAGCCCCCTCTTCGTCATGAACGTCTACGACCGGGTTGTGCCCAACAACGCCATGGAGAGCCTCTGGGTCCTGAGCATCGGCGTGGCTCTTGTCTTTTGCTTCGATTTCCTCATCAAGACCCTGCGAGGCCTGTTCATCGACCGCAGCGGCAAGAAGGTGGACATCCTCCTCGAAAACCGCCTTTTTGTCCGCATGCTCGGGATGCGGCTCAGGGATCGGCCGGCGTCAAGTGGCTACTTCGCCAACATCATCCGTGAAATGGAAATGGTGCGGGATTTCTTCACCTCCGCGACCCTGACCAGTTTCATCGACCTGCCGTTCATATTCATCTTCATCGCCTTGTTCTGGTACATCGGCGGCCCCATCGCCTTTGTCTTCATGGCCGTCCTGCCGCTGGTAGTGGCCATGGGCTTCCTGATCCACTTTCCGCTCAGGAAGTCCGTATGCCGTTCGCTGGAGAGCGCCCACGAAAAGCACGCCATTCTCGTCGAGGCCCTGAGCAACATCGAGACGGTCAAGGCCGTCGGCTGCGAGTCCGCCTTGCGCAAAAAATGGGGGGAAAGCGCTCATTTGGGTGCAGGATACGCCGTGCGCTCGCGCTCCCTGTCTCACCTGACCATGAACATCACCGGCCTCTTGCAACAGTTCGCCTACGTGGTCATCATCATCGTAGGTGTTTACCTCATCCGCGAGGGAGAGATGACCACCGGCGGCCTCATCGCCTGTTCGATCCTGAGCGGCAGGGTCATGACCCCTTTCGCGCAGATCGCCCAGCTCATCACCAGGTTGCAACACGCGGTGACCTCCTACAAGCGCCTCGACGAGGTCATGCGCATGCCCGAGGAGCGGCCCATGGGGAAGCGCTTCGTGCAGCGCAATCTGCACGGGGGCGAGATCGAATTCCGTGATGTGGAGTTCAGTTACCCGAATGCCTCTACGCCGGTCCTGAGCGCATTCAACCTGAAAATCGCCGAAAACGAGAAGGTCGGCATCCTCGGGCGGACAGGGTCGGGCAAGTCCACTCTCGGCAAGCTCATCCTGAATCTCTACACGCCCGATCGGGGAGCGGTTCTCATCGACGGCACGGACATGCAGCAGCTCGACCCTGTGGACATTCGCCGGGCCATCGGCTTTGTCCCCCAGGATGTGACCCTCTTCCAGGGATCCATTCGGGACAACATCTGCATGGGCTATCCCCAGGCAACGGACCAGCAGATACTGAACGCCGCGTTCGTCTCCGGCACCCATGATTTTGTCCGGCTGCATCCCCAAGGCTATGACCTGCCCGTGGGCGAACGGGGCTGCAACCTTTCGGGGGGGCAAAAACAATCCGTGTCCATCGCCAGGGCGTTGTTGCACAATCCCAAGATTCTTGTCCTCGACGAGCCCACCAGTTCCCTGGACAACCGCGCCGAAGAGCTGTTCATGAAGCGCCTGAAGCTGGTCCTCAAGGACAAGACCCTGATCCTCATCACGCACAAGTCGTCGCTGCTGGCCCTGGTGGACCGTTTGGTGGTCATTGATGAGGGCCGAATTGTCGAGAACGGTTCGCGGGACGTGGTGCTCGAAAAGTTGATGCAGGGCGCGATCAAACGCGCTGGGAGGGAACAATGACAGCAACTACGATCATGGCGGTAACGAATTTTCATGGCGAGCTTGATGAGCTGACTTCTTCCAACAGGCGTGTGTCCAGCATGCTGCTCGCGTCCGTCTTCCTGTTCTTTGTTGCCGGTGTGACCTGGACTGCCCTGGCTGAACTGGACGAAACTGTCAGGGGGTCCGGCAAGGTCATCCCCTCCTCGGAGATCAAGCGCATCCAGAATTTCGAAGGCGGTATCGTGTCCGAGATTCTGGTCAAGGCCGGTCAGGAAGTCAAAAAGGGTGACACCCTTATCCGGCTCCAGGAAGTACAGTTTTCCTCTCGCCTGCGGGAGCATCAGTCGATGCACCTCGACTTGCTGGCCACCATCGCCAGACTGGAGGCGCACCTTGAAGGACGGAAGGATATTCGCCTGCCACCGGAGTTGCTGGCCCAAAGGCCCGAACTGGCCGAAAACCAGATGCAGCTGATGCTCTCAAGGCAACTCGTGGACCGTTCGGCCCTGGACGTCCTGATCCAGGAGCGTGAGCAGATCAGTCAGGAGCTCAAGGAGGCACGGAGCCGGCTGGAATACCAGGGGCGCAACCTGACACTGCTCAAAAAGGAGCTGGCCATGATCGAGCCTATGGTCGCCCGCGGTGCCGCATCGGAGATGGAGGAACTCAAACTCAGGCGGCAGATCAATGAGGTGAACGGGAACATTCAGGAAACCCGCATCCAGATTCCGAAGATCCAGTCCTCTCTCCAGGCGGCCGAGAACAGGATCGAGGAGGAGACTTCCCGGCAGCGCAACGAACTGCTCAAGGAACTCAATGAAGCCCGGACACAGCTGGAGAGCATGAAGGAGAAGCTGCCGGCCCTGGCGGACCAGGTCGACCGGACCGTTGTACGTTCGCCCGTGGACGGCATCGTCAAGCAGGTTTTCGTCAACACCATCGGGGAGACCATTTCGTCCGGCAAGGACATGGTCGAGATAGTTCCCCTGGAGGACTCCCTGCTGGTTGAAGCCCAGGTTCTGCCGAAGGATATAGCATTCATCCATCCCGGTCAGAACGCCAGCGTCAGGCTCACGGCATACGATTCATCCATCTACGGCAGTCTGGATGGCGTGGTCGAGCACATCAGTGCCGACGCCATCACCGACGAGCAGCAGAAATACAGCTACTACCTAGTCAAGATCCGAACCCAGGAGACTTCTCTTAAGGATCGTGCCGGAAAGGAACTGCCGATCATTCCCGGTATGGTTGCCGAGATCAGCATTTTGACCGGGAAGAAGACAGTTTTGGAATACATCCTCAAACCTATAATCAAGACCAAGCAGAACGCCTTGCGAGAGCGTTAGAAGAAAACTACAGCAAAGAGAGCGGGAAATGTCCAAGAAGCGAGTATTGCTGATCGAAGGCGACAACCTGCTGCGCATGGGTTTGAAATCCATGATCAGCATGCGCGGAAGTCATGTGGTCGAGGATGACGTCTCCACCGGATGGGAGGCCATACAGCGTCTCAGTCAAAAGCATGTCGACATTGTTCTGCTGGACATACGTCTGCCTGACATGCCGGGAACGGAGGTGCTCAGACGGATCAAGGGTATGGATCCCAAGGCCTTGGTAGTCATCCTTCTGGCCAGTGACGACAGCGAGCTCATTTTTGAGACCTTGGAATGTGGCGCCAATGGGTATGTCCTCAAAGGGGCGGATCCTGAAGAACTGTTTCTGGCCATGGATTATGCGCTTACCCAGGGTCTGTTCATCAGCCCCCAGCTGGCGAAGCGCATTGCAGGGGATTATCTGGTCGTAAACAGAAAATGCAAGAAATTGCCTTCAATGCACTACCTGACCGCGCGGGAGAAGCAGATTGTCCGCCTCATCACGGAAGGGAAGAAGAGCAGCGAAATTTCCGAGATTCTCGACATCAGCATCAAGACTGTCAACAAGCATCGCTCGAACATCATCAGCAAGCTTGGAATCAAGAATTGCAACGTCTTGATTCGTGATGGAATATGTGTCTGTGATGATTGATTTTTCACATGTATTTTGGGGCAATTTGCCTGCAGGATTGCCCCAAAATACATTGTGAGATGCCGCATGGCGGCGTGGTTGTAAAATGAAGAGTGCTCCCGCTCAGATGGACGAAAAGCATCTTTTTCTTCTACGAGTTGAAGACGGCCTACAGCGGCGCGAACCAAATAAATGGTGAATGGTTTCAAGTGATGACGATCACAAGGGGGGATCATGACTGCAATGCCGCCTAACTATCTGCCTGGCATTGACATTGCCGAGGGAATGGAGCGTTTTTCCGGAAACTGGGAGACGTATTTCCGGATCATGAAATACTTCGTGAAAAGCCATGAAAGCATCATGGCAGACCTGAATGGTGTCCTGTCCCAAGGCAGCATCGATTTCAACGAACTTGCCGAGGTTGCCCACAAGATCAAGGGGGCGGCCGCTAATCTCTCGGCCGTCGAGATCAGGCATTGCGCCATGAAACTGGAGCAGTCCTCCAAGGCTCAGGACATTGTCGCCGTAAGGACGGACATACCCAACATCCTGAATTCCTATTATGAGCTTCGCGACGTCATCGAGAACATGTAACCCCGAGCAGGTGAGAGCCATGTTTGCCGAATCCATGAACGTGACGGCGTCCCATGCCGAAAGGGTCGAGGTGTTCCGGGCCGGTACCGATTTCAGCCCGACGCAGACCGATGCCTTCCGCTTCGAGTCCCTGCTGAGCGAGGAGGGCCGGAAGACGATCCTCATCGTCGATGACGTGGGAACCAACATCGACGTCCTGGCGTACTGCCTCGGCGAGGATTACCGCATCGCGGCCGCCCAGGACAGCCATGTGGCCCTGGACAGCCTGCAGGAGGTGAAACCGAATCTCATCCTTCTTGACCTCTTCATGCCCGAAATCGACGGGTTCGAATTCTGCAAAACGGTCAAGTCCGATGCCGACAATCAGGACATTCCCATCGTCTTCATCACTTCGGCTTCGGATGCCGCCACATTGAGCAAGGCCTTCGGCCTCGGGGCAGTGGACTACATCACCAAGCCCATCTCCCCGCTGGAAGTGCAGGCCCGCGTCAGGACGCACCTCATGCTCAAGGCTGCCGAGGAGGCCCTCCGGCAGCAGAACCAGATTCTGGAGAAGAAGGTGCAGCGGCGCACCGCCAAGATTCAGGAGAAGCAGCGCGAGATCCAGGAAGTGCAGCATGAGGCCATCCTGCGCCTCTGCCTGGCCGCAGAACTGCGTGACAAGGAGACGGGTCTGCACATCCGCCGCATCCAGGAGTACTCGGCCCTGCTGGGCCGCAAGTGCGGCCTGGACGAAGAGCATTGCGGTCTGCTCTTTCTGGCCAGTGCCATGCACGATCTCGGCAAGATCGGCATCTCCGACAGCATCCTCCTCAAACCCGGCAAGCTCACCCCCGAAGAGTGGGAAATCATGAAGACCCACACCCGGATTGGGGCCCAGGGGCTGGCCAACAGCCGTTTCAGACTCATCCAGCTGGCCGAGACCATCGCCCACTATCATCACGAGCGCTGGGACGGCAGCGGCTACCCGTGCGGTCTGAAAGGAGAGGATATCCCAATCGAGGCCCGCATCGTCAGCGTCGTGGACAGCTTCGACGCCATGCTCTCGGTCCGTCCCTACAAAAGGGCCATGCCCCTCGAAGAAGTGCTGGACATCATCCGCGAAGGACGCGGGACGCACTTCGATCCGGGAATCGTGGACGTCTTTATGGCGCATATCGCCGAGTTCAAAGAGGTGGCCGCGGCTTTCAGGGATTAGGCCGGGGTGGTGCAAGGCAGAGGGGAGAAGTGTGGATCCCCGCCTTCGCGGGAATGCCTTGAGGTGATGCGATCGCAAACTGGTCGCGCAAACGCCTGGAAGACTGGTATCTGCTTTTGGACTGCATGTTTGCGTGCCTTATCATCCCCGCCTTCGCGGGAATGACCATGAGGTGATTCCGGTCGCCAACTGGTCACGCGAACGTCCGGAAGACCGGCCTCCACTTTTGGACTGCATGGCTCCGCGCCTTATCACCCCCGCCTTCGCGGGAATGACCATGAGGTGATTCCGGTCGCCAACTGGTCACGCAAACGTCCGGAAGACCGGCCTCCGCTTTTGGACTGCATTGTTCCGTGTCTTGTCATCCCCGCGAAGGCGGGCCATGCTAGGCTATGCGTGGGATCCATCTTCCGGGACGATCCATCGTCTGAAAACATGGTGTGAAAAGAGCCCGAATTCCCGCCAGGCCATCCAGATTCAAATTCGCGGCGACGGCAACGCTGTCTGTCGTACCTTCAAAGCGCGTCATTCCAGGCGGGCCATTTCGAACAAGCCATTCCATACAAGCCGTTCTCTCGGCGTCACGCCCCGGCCATGCACGATCGCTCATGGCCGGGGCGGTTTGTTTGTGGTTGGTCAGGGGTGCTCCAGGTTGGTCTGGAGCTGGTGCTCGACGTACAGGTCCGCCCACGCGCCCACGAGGTCCAGGCCCTTGTAATGGTCGTAGGTCACGCCGCCCACCTCCGTACTTTCCGTGTAGGTCCACTGTGAGGCGTCCGTCGCGTGCACCGTGTCGCCCGCATCGCCCCGGATGTAGAGGATGTTGTCCGAATCCGTGCAGTCGATGACGCTCGATGCGTCCAGGGTCAGGGTGTTGTCTAGGTGGTCGCTTCCGGTGATGTCGATGGCCTCCATGTTCAGGATCCGGTCGGCATGGTTGCGCTCCGGCCACATGTCCGGGTCGGGCTGCCGGACGTCGTAGTCCGGGGCGAAGGAGGTCAGGTCGAATTCCGCGCCGCTTTGCACGGCCTGGTTCGCGCCGATCTTCAGGATGTCGAAGCCGTTGCCGCCGTCGATGTGCGCGAAATCGGAGGCGTCGATGCGTCCGTCGTGATAGTGCAGGACGGGGTCCATGGTCATGGTGTCGTCGCCGTCGCCGGACAGGACCGTGTGGAACAACTCGTCCACATGCAGGCTGTCGTTGCTCGGCGACTCCAGTCTGAGGCCGTTGTACCCTCTGGCGAGGCGGTAATCGACGCCGCCGATGACGTGGATGTCCATGTCCCTGTCCACGTACAGCTCGGCCAGGCCGTTGGAGGAGACGAGGTGGTGGTGTTCGGTGTCGGAGTCCACGTAGCGCCAGTTGGCCTGGTCGCGGATCTCCAGGGTGTCGTTGGCGTCGCCGGTGATGTGCAGGGTCTTGCCGTATTCCTGGCTGGTGACGAGCCAGACGTTGTCCAGGTTGAGGCTCAGGGTGTTGGCGTCGTCGGCGTCGCCGCGGATGTCGATTTCCTCGATGTTGATGAGGTGGTACTTGAACGAGGCGTAGTTGCCGATGGTTTCGCCCGCCATCATGGGATAGTTCGCGGGATAGGTCAGTTCCCAGTGGTCGAAGTACTTGTTTGTGGTCTGGCCGAAGATTCCTATGGAGTATGTGGAAGGCTCCCTGCCGATCCAGTGTTCGGCGTAATTGAGATAGAGTGTGTTTTCACCGGCGGTCCCGGCCTGAGCTCCGAGCGAGAGCGCGTCGTACCCGTCGCCGCCGTCGATCTTGCCCTCGGTCACGGTGTAGAAGCCGTATTCGCCCGGCGACACGAAGTTCGTGGCAACGGTGGGAATGACGAAGCCGGTCAGGGCGTAGCTGTCGAGGAATCCGTTATGGTGTTCGGTGTCGATGATCAGACTGTCGTTGCCGTCCCCGCCGAAGAGGTTGTCGTTGCCCTCGCCGTAGATGAGGGTGTCGTCGCCGCCGAAGCCGACGAGCACGTTGTTCTTGGCGCCGCCCCCGGGCGCGTCCTCGCCGCGCAGCACGTCGTCCACGCCGTCCGTGCCGAAGAGGAAACGGTCGTCCCAGCCGGCCTGGAGGTAGTCGGGGTGCGTCGCGCTTTCGAATTTGTAGATATTGATGAACGTCTTGTCATGGAGCCAGTAGGATTCGTTCATATAGCCCATGATGACGCTTTGGGCCTCGAAGAAGTCGATGCCGTTTTCGACGTTGTGGGTCACGACCTGCATGCTCTGGTCGCCGAACTGCTGGCGCAGGTGCGGGCTGAAGTGCGGGTCCGTGTTGCCCTGGTCGGCCATGTCCCAGCGGAACATGAACACGTCGAACATGGCGCCGTGCCGATCGCCCGCGGGGAAGGCCACGTCCGGGTTGTCGTTGCTGGGCAGGTGGTTGAACTCGGTGCTGAAGCCTTCGATTTCAATGGTGTTGGCGGAGTCTGCGTACCAGTTCACGCTGTTGATGACGGCGTCGGGGTCCGCGGGGTCGGCGTTGTTGAAGAGGATGGGGTTGTTCGCAAAGGTCAGGAACCGCGCGTCGTCCGAGGGTGAGGGGAAGCCTATGCCCGAGGGCCCGTCCGTGTTGGGGCCGTTCTGGTACCAGAAGACGCCGGGCATGTTCGGGTCCGTGTCGGCGATGTCGTAGGTGGCGAGCTGCGGCGGGGCGGCGATGTCGAAATGCAGGGTGCTCGCGCCGAAGGCGGTGTCGTTGTTGGAGAGTTCGACGGTGCGGGTGTGGACCGTGATGTCGAAGGAGCCCTCGTTACCGCAGCGCAGCCAGATGCTGTCGATGCCCGCGGCCTGCTCCGGGGTGAGGCTCAGGGTATCGCCGTCGCCCGAGGACCAGATGACCGTGTCGCCGTCCAGAAGCTGCGCCCCCGCAGGGACGCCGTCCAGACCGGACAGGGAGAGGATGGTGTACGCCTCGCTGCCGTCCTGCTCCGGGAACTGCGCGCTGAAGTCCAGGTCCAGCCGGTACAGGCCTCCGGTGTAGCCGGTGACGGCGTGCTCGGCGTTCAACGGGTCGGCCACGGCGTTCACGGTCACGTCGATGCGGCCGACGTCCGTGGTCTGGCCGTCGCTGATCGTGTAGGCGATGGAGGCCTGGCCCTCGAAGCTGTCGGGCGGGAGGAATTCCCAGGTTCTGGCCTCGCCTGACACCGGAACCTCTTCGCTCAGCGTGCCCGGGGTCTGCAGCGACATGGCGATGGCGGTGACAGTGTCCCCGTCCACGTCGCTGCAATGGGCGCGGATCAGATCCTGCGTGATCTCTGCGGTCGTGTCCTCGTCGATGATGATGGAGATGTCGCCGGCCCGGGGCGCGTCGTTGACGGGGAGGATGTCCACTGTCGCTTGCGCCGAGGCGGTGGCGCCATGGCCGTCGTCCACGGTGAAGGTCAGGGGCACGTCGTCGCCGTTGAGATCTTCGGCCGGGGTGAAGGTCCAGGTGCCGTCGCCGTTGTCCGTGACGGCGCCAACGGCGGGGTCCACGCTCACCGAGGCGACGTGGAGCCGGTCGCCTTCCACGTCTCCGGCCTTCAGCAGGAGCTGCTCCGCAGTGACGGTCAGGGACGAGTCCTCGTTCATGGTTCCGAGGCGGACGTCTCCGGCCTCCGGCGCGTCGTTTACGGGGCGGACATCGAGCAGGGCCGTGCCCGCGGCTTCGCCGCCCCTGCCGTCGGAAACCATGAAGCGGATGCGCACGTCGTCGCCGTTGAAATTCTCGGCCGGGGTGAAGGTCCAGGTGCCGTCGCCGTTGTCCGTGACGGTCCCGTACGTCTCGTCCACGGACACGGCCGCGACGTGGAGCCTGTCCCCGTCCGGGTCGCGGCTGCCGAACAGGAGCCGGGACTGGGTGATGAGAAAGGACGTGTCCTCGAGAGTGTGGCCGAGGTTGGCGGGAGTGACGATGGGGGGCCGGTTGCCGCCTGCGGGCAGGACCTCCAGGGCGGCGACCGCCGACGAGGCGGCTGCACCGTCGCTGACCTCGAAGGAGATTTCCACGCTGCCGTCGAACCCCCGGGCCGGGTTGAAGAGCCAGAAATTGTTGCCGAGGCTCCTGACGGTCCCGCATTCCGGGTCCGTCTGCACATTGGCGACGCTCAGGGTGTCGCCGTCGGCGTCGTGGCTTGCCGCGAGCAGGTCGAAGGTGGTGAAAATCCGCGCTCCGCCGGCCACGCACTGGCCGAGGTCGACGTCGCCAGCCTCCGGCGCGGTGTTCATGTCCGGCACGTCCACCAGGGCCGCGCGCGATACGGCATGGCCGTCCGCGTCGACGACGTCGAAAGACACGGGCACGGCCTGGCCGCGGACGCCCGGGGACGGTGTGAAGGTCCAGGAGTCGGCGTTGGCGGTGACGGTGCCGTACGTCCCGGGGACCGAGACGGACGCGTCGATGAGGCTGAAGCCTGCGCCCCCGGCTGACGCCAGCAGGTCGTCGGCGGTGAAGGTGACAGGGCTCTCGATGGGAAGCGCATCGGAGGGATCGGGCGTCACGTGCCTGTCGTCCGATGCCGGGGAGGCTGATCGGCGCGACGTGGGCAGATAGCCCGGGGAGACGGACTCAAGGTGTTCATCGATGAAAGCGTTGGCGGTTCTTTGAGGCTGCAAGGTCATGTGGTCTCCGTGGTGGCCTGGTATGACGATATCGTTCGCCCGGCGATGGCCGGGCGTTATCCTTCATGGTCGGCTGTGCATGGGGTGTTGCGACCCTGCGGCCGGGGCGGTGAAATCGGGACCGCCCCGGCCGCGGGATCGCGGCGGCTGTTTTACGGATGAAGCAGGTTGGTCTGCATGTGCTGCTGGACATAGAGGTCCGCAGCCGTGCCGAAGGCGTCGAGTCCGGTGTAGTGGTCGTAGGTCACGCCGCCCAGGTCCGAGGTGCCGGCGTGGCTCCAGGATGCGGCGTCGCTGACGTGCACGGTGTCGTTCCCGTCGCCCTGGACGTACAGGGCGTTGCCGGAGTCGGTGACGTCGATGACGCTGGCCGCGTCCAGGGTCAGGGTGTTGTCGGTGTTGCCGGTGATGTCGATGGCCTCGATGTTTTCGACCTGGTGCGCGTTCAGGGCGGTCAGGTCCATTTCCGTGCCCGTGTGCAGGGCCTGGTCCACGCCGAACTTCAGCACGTCGAAGCCGTCTCCGCCGTCGATGTGCGTGAAGTCGCCGGACGTGATGTGCCCGTCGGAGTGCAGCAGCGGGTCGATGGTGATGGTGTCGTTGCCGCCGCCTGACAGGACCGTGTGGAAGAAATCGTCCACGTGGAGGCTGTCGTCGCTCGGCGTCGGGCTGCCGGTGGAGTCGACGCCGCCCACGACGTGGATGTCCACGTCCCTGTCTATGTACAGCTCGACCAGGCCGGTGGCCGAGACGAGGTGGTGATGGTCGGCGTCGGAGCTCTCGTGGCTCCAGTTGGCCTGGTCGGCGATCTCCAGGGTGTCTCCGGCTTCGCCGGTGACGTGGGTGATGGTCAGGCCGTCGTGGTCCGGGGTCGTGAGCGAGTCCTGGGTGACGGTCAGGGGCGCCGCGGTGTCCAGGGCCAGGGTCTGGACCAGCGGGACGTTCGCGGAGTGCGTGTCCACGTCGATCACGGCCGTGGCCGCGACCTCCAGGTCGCCGTCGCTGACGCGGAAGCTGATGGGCACGTCCTGGTGGGCGAAGCCCTCGGGCGCGAGGTACATCCAGCTCCCCTCGCCCATGTCGAGAATCTGTCCGAAGTCGGGGTGCACGCTGACGGAGCCGGCAACGATGGAGAGCGCGTCCCCGTCGGCGTCGGAGCTGTTGGCCAGCAGTTCCGCCGCGGTGAAGTACACCGCTCCGTCCGGGCTTTGTCCGAAGTCCACGTCGCCGGCCCGGGGCGGGTCGTTGACGGGGAGCACCGTCAGGCTGGCCTCCGCCGGCAGCTGCTCGTCCGTGTAGGCCACGGTGAAGGATATTTTCACGTCGCCGCTGAAGTTTTCGGCGGGGGTGAAGGTCCAGACGTCGCCGTCGTGCGTGAGTGTTCCCTGGGCCGGGTCCACGCTGACCGAGGCGATGGACGGCGGGTCGCCCTCGTCTTCGCTGTTGGCCAGAAGCTGGGCCTCGGTGAAGGTCAGGGAGTTGTCCTCGGAGATCTGCCCCAGGTCCACGTTGCCGACATCGGTTACGGGAACGACGTTGAGCATGAACATGATCTTATCATAAGCTACTATCCCGCTTGTGCCAGTATACCGAAAACCATCTTCCACGATGCAGAGTATGGGCACTTCGCCGTGGAAGTTCTCGGCCGGAGTGAAGGTCACGTAGGCGAGCGAATTCGTAGCGTAGTTCCATACTCCGTTGCTGAAACTGCCGTATTTCGGGTCTATGTATAAGTCTGTGACCCGCAAGATGTCGCCCTCCGGGTCGGTGCAGTTGGCCAGGATGTCCGCCGGGGTGAGGATGATGGACCCGTCCTCCTGGACGGTGCCGGTCACGTCCTGGTGCACGGGCCGCAGGTTGGTCGTGTTCTCGATTCTGATCAAAACAGTGGTAGAGTCCTCGAACGTGGCACCGGCGGCGTCTTCCGCGGTGATGGTTACGTGCACGTCGGTGATGGAGGGGAGGCTCGCCGACGGGGTGTAGGTCCATGTGCCGTCGCCGTTGTTCGTGATGGTCCCGTCGTCCGGGTTCACGCTGAGATTTATGTTCAGGTCTTCTAAGTCGGGGTCGCTGGCGAATACCTTCACAAGGTCTTCCGTAAAGGTGAAGGGCGTTTCCGTGCGGGTCGCGCCTAAGTGTCTGATGAGCCCAGGAAAAAAACGAGTTCCCCACGCCGCTATGGGGGTGAGCTGGGGAGCGTCGTTGACAGGGAGCACGTCGAGGATGGCCGAGCCCGTGCCGGTTTCGCCGTGGCCGTCGGCAACGGTGTAGTCGATATGCACTTTGCCGTTGAAGTTTTCGGCCGGGGTGAAGGTCCAGGTGTCCGTGGCTGCGTCGTGGGTGAGGCTGCCCTGGGCCTGGGACACGTCGGCGGAGGCGATGGACAGGGTGTCGCCGTCGGCGTTTTGGATCACGGAGAGCAGCTCTGCGGAGGTGAAGGTCACGGGCGAGTCCTCGAGGATCTGGCCGAGGTGCGCGACGTCGTTGGCCACGGGCGGGTCGTTGACGGCCCGGACGTCCACCATGGCCTGGGCCGTGGCGGCGGCGCCGTGCGTGTCGGTGACGGTGAAGGTGATGGCCGCCGTGCCGTTGAAGTCCTGGGCCGGGGTGAAGGTCCAGGTGCCGTCGGGATTTGCGGTCAGGCTGCCCTGTTCGGGAAGCACGCTCAGGCCGGTCAGGTCGAAGGGGTCGCCTTCAGGGTCGGACAAGTTCGAGAGCAGCATGTGCCTGGAGAAGGTCACGGACGTGTCCTCGTTGATGATGCCGAGGCTCACGTCCCCGGGCGCGGGCGGGTCGTTGACCGGGAGCACGTCGAGGTCGGCCGTGGTCGAGACGGAGCCGCCGTTGCCGTCGGTGACGGTGAAGGCGATGGAGACCTCGCCGTTGTAGTCCGGTGCCGGTTTGAAGATCCACCCGGGGCCGTTGGGGTTGTCATCGACACTTCCCTGGGCCGGGTCGACGACGTACAAGCTGCCGGCTTCGACGCTCAGGACGTCGCCGTCCACGTCGGAGGCATTGGCCAGCAACTCGGCCGCCGTGATGGACAGGGATGTGTCCTCGTTCATCTGGCCGAGGCTGACGCTGCCGGCCTCGGGCGCGTCGTTGACGGCCAGGACGTCCACGGTGCCCACGCCCGTGCTGACGCCTCCCCGGCCGTCGGACACGGTAAAGGTCAGGGGGATGTCCGTGCCGTGGTAGTTCGGAGTCGGTGTGAAGGTCCAGTTGCCGCCGCCGATGTCCTCGACCAGACCGTACGCCTGGTTAACGTTCACCGAGATGACGGTGAGGGGGTCGCCGTCCGGGTCGTAGGCGTTGAGGAGCAGTGCTGAGGCATTGAAGGTGAAGGCCGTGTCCTCGCTGGTCTCGCCGATATAGGCGGGGGCCAGGATGACGGGCGGCCGGTTGCCGGAGGGGTCGTCGACCACATCGACGAAGGCCTCGGCCCCGGCCGTCAGTTCGCCGTCGCTGACCGTGAAGCGGATGGCCACGTCGTCGCCGGTGAAACCGTCCGTCGGCGCGAAGGTCCAGGTGCCGTTGCCGTTGTCGGAGATGACGCCGTGGGACGGGTCCACGCTGACGGCGGTGATGGACAGCGGGTCCCCGTCCGGGTCGTGGCTGAAGGCCAGAAGCTCATGGGCGAAGATGACGCGTTCGGTTCCGGCCTGGCACTGGCCCAGGTCCACGTCGCCGGCCACGGGCGCGTCGTTTACGCCCAAAACATCCACGATGGCCGTGGCCGAGACCGTGCCGTCGTTGTCCTGCACCATGAAGGTCAGGGCCACGTCGTTGCCGTGGAAGTTTTCGGCCGGAGTGAAGGTCCAGGTGCCGTCGCCGTTGTCCGTGACGGTCCCGTAGAAGGGGTTCACGCTGACCGAGGCGATGGACATGGGGTCCCCGTCGGGGTCGTAGCTGTTAGCCAGAAGCTGGGCCTCGGTGAAGGTGATGGACGTGTCCTCGTTGATCTGACCGAGGTACACGCTGTCTGCCACGGGCAGGTCGGGCTGTTCGATGACGTCCACGGAGGCCACGGCCGTGGCCTCGCCGCCCTTGCCGTCGGTCACGGTGAAGGTCAGGGCCACGTCGTCGCCGTGGAAGTTTTCGGTGGGGGTGAAGGTCCAGCTGCCGTCGCCGTTGTCCGTGACGGTTCCGTAGTAGGGGTTCACGGTCAGGGAGGCGATGGCGCGCGGGTCGCCGTCGGGGTCGTGGGTGCCCGCCAGGAGCTGGGCCGCGGTGATCCGGATGGAGGAGTCCTCGTCCATCTGGCCGAGGTCCACGTCGTCGGCCACGGGCGGCCGGTTGCCCGAGGGGTTGTCGGTCACGTCGATGAACGCCCTGGCCGAGGCCGACGCCTGGCCGTCGCTGGCGGTGAAGGAAATCTCGACGTCCTCGTCCGTGAACCCGGCGGCCGGGGTGAAGGTCCAGACGTCCGTGGCCGCGTCGTAGGCGATGGCGCCCTGGGCCGGGTCCACGCTGACGTCGGTGATGGCCAGGGTGTCGCCGTCAACGTCGTAGGAGTTGGAGAGCAGCTGCCGGCCGCTGAAGGTCACGGCCGTCTCCAGATGGGTGTCGCCGAGGTCCACGTCGCCGACCACGGGGGCGTCGTTGACGGGAACGACGTCGATGGTGGCGACGTTGGAACTCCAGGCGCCCGACGGATCGGCGACGCGAAACGTCAAGGCCACGTCATCGCCGTTGTAGTCCGGGGTCGGGGTGAAGGTCCAGGTGCCGTCGCCGTTGTCCTCGACGGTTCCGTAGTGGGGATTGACGCTGACGTCCGTGACGGTCAGCGGGTCGCCGTCGACGTCATGGCTGTTCGCCAGGAGCTGTTCGGCCGTGATGGTCAGTGAGGTGTCCTCGTTCATCTGCACAAGGTCCACGGACCCGGCCACCGGCGGGTCGTTGACGGGGGTGATGTCCACGTGGATGGTGCCGGAGGTCGAGGCCGTGTCGCCCGTGGACGACTCCTGCGATATGGCCGTCACGGTGATGTCGAAATCCTGGTCCCAGTCCTGGGGCGGGGTGATGGTCAGGCCCGGGAGGTCGGCTTCGGTCAGGGTCCAGGTGCCGTCGCCGTTGTCCGTGCCGGCCGAGAGCACGGAGCCCTCGGGCAGGCCGGAGATGATCACGGTCAGGGTCTCGGAGCCGTCGGTGTCGGTCAGCCCGGCCCGGATGTACAGAGAAATGACGGTGTCCTCGTTGCCCGCGGCGTCGATGTCGAGGGTCAGCAGCGGGCGGCTGGCCGTGGTGTCAAGGTTGGAGGAGGTGTCGCCATCAGTGCTGTAGTCGAAGACGTTGAAGGCCGCGAAATCGTCAAATTCCTGCCGTAGTGCACCCGCCTGCGTGGAGGATGCCCCTTCCAACATGGAGAGGTAGCCGAAATTGAAACGCAAGGCTTCAGGCGCGATGAAATCGACCGGAGGTGTTGACGGCCGGTCGGCGTAGCTCGTGCTGTCGGTACTCGCCTGCTGCATCAGCGGCGGGTCTGGAAGGATGCTCAATTCCGGGCCTGTGGGAGAACTCGCCTCTTCGAAGGAAATACCCAGAGGCTGCTGTCCCTGCAGCGCCAACGGCGGCGCCAAGGCGATCTTTTCCGGCAGGGTCGTGTCGGATTCGACGGAGAATTCCCCGATACCCTCAAGGCGGATGACGGCTCTGGTGTCGCTTTCGTAGTGTATTTCAGTTGTATCGGCTTCCGCGGCGATGAGTATTTCCTCACCGGGATTCAGGACAATGCCGTCGCCGTCCGTGATCACTCTTTCTACCATCTGCCCGGAATTGTTTCTGATGAATATGTTTCCCTGCATGCTTCCTCCCAAAGATGAGTTGGCGCAAAATAATGAGCATTTATATATGAAACCTGCGTGCGCTTGAAATAGGTATTCGTGATAAACTACGTTGCGTGGCTGCTACATACTTTGACCGTCTTTCAAGAGGGATGTACGTATTGTTGTGATTAAATATTGTGCGCGCAGAATTTTCAGCAGCCCGGAAGGTCGAAGGCGACAGGGTGGGTATGCGCGAGGAAGGCGGGGCCGGTGAACGGTCGGGTTTGTCTTCCACGGCAAAGCACAGAAAAATGTCCTCGTGGTGGAAATTCTCCGCGGGCGCGAAGGACCACGTGCCGTCGCCGTTGTCTACTATGTCTCCGTAAGCGGGGTTTACGGTGACTGAGGTGACCAGACGTTCGTTATTGGCCTCGTATGTATTGGAGAGCAGTTGGTCAGCGCTGAAAGTCAGGGTTTGATCCTCTTCGATGGGGGCAGGGGCCACGTCATAGGTTTCAGGCGGACACGGCGCGGCGATTACGTCCACCAGGGCCACGGCCGTGTCCGTGTCGCCGTTTCCGTTCTCCACGGCGAAGATCAGTGGTACGTCGAAGTCATGGAAATTTTCCGAAGGGGTGAACGTCCACGTTCCGTCGCCGTTGTCCGTAACAAGACCGTAGTGCGGGTTCACGGTCACGGCCGTGATGGTCAGGGCTTCGCCGTCGGTGTCGGGGGAGCCCGACAGAAGCTGGGCTGCGGAGAAGGTCAGTGTTCCATCCTCTTCCATGCTGCCGAGGTCCACGTTTCCAGTCACGGGCGGGCGGTTGACGCTGGCCGTGACGTCCAGCAGGGCCCGGGCCGAGGCGATGCCGCCGTTGCCGTCACTTACGGTGAAGGAGATCTGGACGTCGTCGCCCGTGAAGCCGGCGACAGGCGAGTAGGTCCATGTGCCGTCACCGTTGTCCGTGACGATGCCGACGGCCGGGTTTACATCCACCAGGCCCGCGATCAGCACGTCTCCCCTGGGGCCCGTGGAGGACGCCAAAAGCTGCTCCCGGGTGAAGGTGAATGGCTGGTCCATGGCGGTTTGGCCGAGATACACGTTACCTGCCACGGCCATTGGCGCATGGGCGACAACCATGGGCTGGAGAAGTTGCTCAGGGTTCTGAACGGTTTCGGCTTTTGCTGTTACGGCCAACTCTTCAATGGGACCGACAGTGTCTTGGTTGCGGGTGTATTCTTCCACGGCGTCCTCCATAATGCGAATAATGCAGATTTATTTTTCTGATATTAGAAAAATGAGGATGTGAAACTAGGCTCGATAAGTAATTATTATGTATTTGGATGGATAGTTTTAGGGGCGATAATTGCAATGAATGCGCATTGGTGCCTACATAATATTTGCAAAGTATGGTCGAATTTTGGTGGTGAAGGTGAAATGTCACTAAATATTGGATAGTTATTTTTGTAGTGAGTGGTGGGCAGTGTACCCGGGCAGGCTTTTGTCTGGAGTGCAACGCAGGCGATCTGAATCACCGGATTGGACCGCTCTTTTTCTGGACGGGACCGGGGCCATCAGGTAGCGCGTTTCGGACGCGACCGTAGGCTGGCCGCCTGCTGGACCGTGCCGGGGGACCGGCGATGGACCGGATGGACGAGATGGACCGTGCCGGGGGGCTGCGGATGCTTTCGCCAAGGGAATTCATCCGCCTTTTAGCAATCGCAGAGTGTCCGGTTTAATAGGGGCAACTCCAAGGGCGTCCATATCGTCCATGAATGTCCATGCAGTCCACCCTGTCCATGGTTCTTGCCCTCTGCCTCCAAGGAGCAAACAATGATCTTCCCCCTGCCCAGGATCTGGGCGCATCGCGGAGCTCGCAGCGCGGCTCCCGAGAACACCATGGCCGCGGCCCGTGCCGCTCTGGCCCAGGGTGCGTTTGGCTGGGAACTGGACGTGCACATCACCCTTGATGGTGAAATCATCGTCACCCATGATCACGGCCTGCGCCGTGTGACGGATATTGCTCTTCGGCCGGACATGCCCGTGCGGGCGCGGCACGTGGTGAACCGCCTGACCCTGGCCCAGATTCGCTCCCTTGATGCCGGGAGCTGGTTCGTCCGGCGCGATCCCTTTGGCACTGTGGCGCGCGGAGAGATTGCGGCAGGGCAGTTGGCCTCCTTTGCCGGAGAATCCATCCCCACCCTGGCCGAGGCCCTGGACTGGACCCGTGAGAGTGGCCTGGCCGTGAACGTCGAAATCAAGGACATGCTCGGCGGTGATGATGACGGGCTGGTGCGCGAGGTTGTTCGACTGATCCGCGCATCGGGGATCGCGCAGCGGGTGCTGGTCTCCTCGTTCCGGCAGAATTCCTTGGAATTGTTCCGCAAACTGTGTCCGGAAGTGCCCGTGGGGCTGCTCCTGGACGAAAAGGCCATGGCCGCCTCCACGCAGGAGATCGTGGCGAGGCTGCAGAGCCTGGGGGCCGAGGCGGTGAACCCGTCCATCAAGGGGCTTTACCCGGGCCGCATCGCAGCCTTCCGCGAGGCCGGGTTCGAGGTCAACGTCTACACCGTGAATCGCGAGGAAGACATGCACCGGCTGGCCCGCGAGGGTGCGGCCGGAATAATCACCGACTTTCCGGCCCGGGCCCTCGCGGTGCTGGAAGCATTCAGGCAGGAGATGAAATGAAATTGATCAAGCGGCCCAGAGCCGTTTTCTGGGATATCGACGGCACGCTCATAACCACCGAGGAACTGCATTACGAAGTCATTCGCGACTGGTGCGCGGCCCGGGGCTACACCCTGACCGAGACCGCTAACGGCGAGTTGCTCGGCAAGACCATGCCGGAGAAATGGGCCATTCTGGAGAGCCGTCTGCCTGCAGGGCTCACCGAGGATGAATTCAGGGCGGATTGCGCCCGCGCCTACATGGCGGGGCTGCGGGCCGACATGATGCGCCCGGGTCCCGTGGCTGCGGTGAAGCGCCTGCATGAGCTGGGGATTCCGCAGGCGGCCGTGTCCAACGGCGAGGCCCCCGTCATCGAGGCCAATCTGCGCGTTCTGGGACTGTGGGATTTGATGGCGTTCACGGTCTGCGGCAACGATGTGCCCAGCGGCAAGCCCGCGCCGGACCCCTACCTTGAGGCCGCCAGACGGGCCGGGTGCGCACCGGGCGAGTGCATGGCCGTGGAGGATTCGACGGTGGGCGTGACCTCGGCTGCCAGTGGCGGGCTGATTACGGTCGCCTGGCCCGAAGTCATTCCGGGAGCCCACGTGGACATGCCCGGCGCGACTCTTGTGGTGCTGGACGATCCCCGCCGCTGCCGTTTTCAGCCTGCCAGATAATTTCTCGCCAGTTCCCGGAAGGAGCTGACCTCCTCCTCGACCCATTCCTTGCCCTGGTCCAGTTCCCGGGCCATGATTTCAGCCACGTCCCTGGCGATGACCATGCTCACGGCAGCGTCCAGGATGAGCGCCCGGGTGCGATGGCGCAGCACGTCGGACAGGGTCTGGGCCCATTCGCGGCGGACGGCCCAGACCACCTCGGCGCGCAGGTAGGGCAGCTTGTAGTGCAGTGGCTTGCCCAGTTCCGGGTCGCGGCGGATCATCTCGCGGATTTCCTCGATGTCGCTGCCGTAGACCGAGAGGTGGTCGCGGGGATCGAGCCCGTTCATCCAGCCGTGCAGGGGCAGGTTCTCGGTCTTGCAGGAGTGCGCGGGGAGGCCCGCGAAGCGCGCGGCCTGGGTCACCGTGTCTTCGCCCATCTTGCGGTACGTGGTCCACTTGCCGCCCGCGATGGTCACCAGTCCGCTCTGGGAGATGGTCAGGTGATGGTCGCGGGACAGTGATGACGTCTTGTCCTCGCCCTCGGCCCGAATCAGTGGCCGGATGCCCGCGAAGATGCTCAGGATGTCGCTGCGCTTCGGGTCGCGGGTCAGGTAGCGCCCGGCGTGTTCAAGCAGGAAGGCGATCTCCTCTTCCCTGGGCCGTGGTTCATAGTCCGGGGCGTCCAGGGCCACGTCCGTGGTCCCGACCAGCACGCGTCCGTGCCAGGGCACGAGGAAGATGACCCGGCCGTCGTCCGTGTGCGGGACCATGATGGCCGTGTCCCCGGGGGAGAAGGATTTGTCGAGCACCAGATGGATGCCCTGGGAAGGGGCGATCAGTTTTGGCGCATTCACGTCGTCCATGCGCAGGATGTCGTCGACGAAAACGCCGGTCGCGTTGATGACGGTCCTGGCCCGCAGCCGCCTGGTTTTGCCGGTCAGGGCGTCCCGGGCCTCCACACCGCTTATCAGGCCTTCTCCGTCCTTGAGGAGCGCGCTCACGCCCATGTGGTTGACCGGCAGCCCCCCCAGATCCTGCATGGTCTTGGCCAGGGTTATGGCCAGGCGGGAGTCGTCGAACTGGCCGTCATAGTAGATGACTCCTCCGCGCAGGTCCGTGGGTTCGAGGTTGGGGATCATGTTCAGGGTTTTCGAGCGCGACAGGATGCGCGAACGGCCAAAGCCCAGTTTTCCGGCCAGCATGTCGTAGAGTTTCAGGCCCACGCCGTAGAAGGGGCGCTCCCACCATTTGTAGTCCGGCACGACAAAGGCCTGGTTGTAGACCAGATGGGGCGCGTTTCGGAGCAGCACCCCCCGTTCGTGCAGGGCGTCCATGACCAGGGCCACGTTGCCCTGCTGCAGGTAGCGCACGCCGCCGTGCACCAGCTTGGTGGAGCGGCTGGACGTGCCCTGCGAGAAATCGTGCGCCTCCAGAAGCAGCGTCCTGTAGCCCCTCCCGGCCGCGTCCACGCCGCAGCCCAGGCCCGTGGCGCCGCCGCCGATGATGATCATGTCCCATGTGGTGTCGGTATCAAGCCGGTCAAGAATATCGGATCTGAACATGGCAGCCTCCAGGATGTTTTCGCTTGTGCGCACTTTCATATCACGGCACCGCCGGGAGGGCCAGAACGTTGGAGGCGTTGGCAAGGGTCTTGACCTCGGCGCCGGGGCTTCATAGTTGCTAGGCTCCCCTGCCTCAATAACGGAGACTTCATGACCCAGCCATCTGTCGGCAATGTTCGGTCCCGATCATTCACTTTTGCCCATCCACCGGCGCCCATGGTCCTGGACAGCGGGGTGGAGTTCGGACCCGTGTCCCTGGCCTACGAAACCTGCGGGACCCTGAACGCGGAGCGCTCCAACGCCGTGCTCATCTGCCATGCCCTGACCGGCGATGCCCATGTGGCCGGTTATCACGAAGGCGACGACAAGCCCGGCTGGTGGGAGCATTACGTAGGTCCAGGCAAGCCCATCGACACGGACCGCTATTTCGTCATCTGTTCCAATGTCATCGGCAGCTGCATGGGATCCTGCGGGCCGTCCTCCATCAATCCGGCCACGGGGCGTTACTGGGGCCTTGATTTCCCGCTGGTGACCATCCCCGACATGGTCCGCGCCCAGCGCGAGCTCATCCGGCATCTCGGCATCGACCATCTCCTGGCCGTGACTGGGGGGTCCTTGGGCGGCATGCAGACCCTGCAGTGGGCGGCCGCCTATCCGGAGATGATGGACGGCATCCTGGCCCTGGCCACGACCAGCCGCCATTCTCCCCAGGCCATCGCCTTCAACGAGGTGGCCCGGCAGTCCATCATGAGCGATCCCAACTGGAAGAACGGCGACTACTACGACGGCGTGCGCCCGGATCTGGGCCTGGCCGTGGCACGCATGATCGGGCACATCACCTACCTTTCGGACGAATCCATGCACGTGAAGTTCGGCCGCGAGCTGCGCAAGGGCTCTTTTGCCTTCAACTTCGAGGGTGATTTTCAGGTCGAGAGTTACCTGCACCATCAGGGCAGGAAGTTCGTGGAACGCTTCGACGCCAACGCCTTTCTCTATGTGACCAAGGCCGCGGACTATTTCGATCTCGACCTTGCGAGCCCGGACAGTCCTGCACGGCGCGCCCTGGCCGCGACGCAGGCGCGATTTCAGCTGGTGTCCTTCACTTCCGACTGGCTTTATCCGACCTATCAGAGCCGGCAGGTCGTCGATGTGCTCAAGGCTCTGGGCAAGGATGTGAGCTTCTGCGAGATAACCGCCCCTTGGGGACACGACGCGTTCCTGCTGCCGGACGAACGGCTGGAAACCGTTGTCAGGGGATTTTTGGGAGGATTGCATGGATGCTGAACAATGCCGGGAACTGCCGGTCCTGCGCTTCGACCTGCGCATAGTCGCCTCCTGGATCGAGCCGGGCAGCCGGGTGCTGGACCTTGGCTGCGCCGACGGGAAACTGCTGCGCGTGCTGCGGGACACCAAGGATGTTGCCGGGCTCGGCATCGAGCATGACGAGGACGAGGTGGTGTCCTGCATTGCCCAGGGCCTGTCCGTCATCCACGGCGACATCAACAGGGAGCTCGCCGGATTTCCCGACAACGCCTTCGACTATGTCGTGGTCTCCCAGACCCTGCAGCAGGCCTATGAACCGACGGCCCTTCTGCAGCAGCTGCTGCGGGTCGGCCGCCGGGGCATCGTCAGTTTTCCCAATTTCTGCTGTCTGCCGATCCGCTTGCAGATGGCCTTTTCGGGGCACGTGCCGGTCACGCCCGAGCTGCCCTACCAGTGGTACAACACGCCGAACATCCGGGTCTTGAGCCTGGAGGATTTCAGGGCCTATTCGCGGGCCGTGCCCTTTTCCATCATCCGCTCCCTGGCCGTGAACCCGGCGGCGGACGGCAGCGCGCGAGAAGTGCGCTTCTGGCCGAATCTATTGGCAACCTACGGCATTTTCATGATCACTGCCGCGTAGCATGCGGCGCGCCGGGCCCGGCCCGAAAAGGAGAAATTATGCAAAGATTTGAAACCAAGGCCCTGCACGGCGGCTACTCTCCGGATGCGACGGGCTCGCGCGCCGTCCCGGTGCACCGCACCTCGGCCTATCTGTTCAAGGATGCGGATCACGCCGCCGACCTCTTTGCCCTGCGCCAGATGGGCAACATCTACACCCGTCTGGGCGGTCCGACCCAGGATGTCCTGGAGACGCGCCTGGCCCAGCTCGAAGGCGGCAAGGCCGCTCTGGCCCTTGCTTCGGGTACGGCAGCCATCCATTATACGGTCATCAACATCTGCCGCCAGGGCGATGAGCTGGTCTCGTCCTCGACCCTTTACGGCGGCACGCACACCATGTTCGCTTCCATCCTGCCCGACGCCGGCATCACCACGCGCTTCGTGGACATCCATGACCTGGATGCCGTGCGCGCGGCCATAAACGAACGCACGCGGCTCATCTTCACCGAGGTCATCGGCAACCCGGCCCTGGACGTGGCCAACATCGAGGCCCTGGCCGCCATTGCCCACGAGCACGGATTACCGCTGGTGGTGGACGCGACCTTCACAACCCCCTATCTGTTCCGGCCGCTGGAATACGGGGCGGACATCGTCGTGCACTCGCTCACCAAATGGATCGGCGGGCACGGCACGGCCATCGGAGGGGCTGTCATCGACGGAGGCAGCTTCGACTGGACCAACCCCAAGTTCGCCCTCTACAATGAGCCGGATTCTTCCTACCACGGCATGCGTTACGCCCATGATCTCGGCGAGATGAATCATCTGGCCTTCATTCTGCGCATGCGCCTAGTGCCCCTTAGAAACCTCGGCGCGTGTCTCTCGCCGGACAACTGCTGGATCTTTCTGCAGGGCCTCGAAACCCTGGCCCTGCGCATGGAGCGGCACAGCGAGAACGCGCTGCAGGCGGCTGAATTTCTGGCCGCGCACCCGAAGGTTTCCTGGGTCCGCTATCCCGGCCTGCCGGGCGATCCTTCGTACGAGCTGGCCAGGACCATGTTTCCGCGCGGCTTCGGCGGCATGGTCGTTTTCGGGGTCAGGGGCGGGCTTGAGGCGGGACGGGATTTCATCGGCCGTCTGCGCATGGTTTCGCACCTGGCCAACGTCGGCGACGCCAAGAGCCTTGCGATCCATCCGGCCAGCACCACCCACTCCCAGCTCTCGGAAGAGGAACAGGTTGCAGGGGGCATCTCCCCGGATCTGGTCCGTTTTTCCGTCGGGATCGAGCACATCGACGACATCCTGGCGGATCTGGATCAGGCGCTGGAATGAGAGGGGGACATCGAAGGACTCCGGCCGGTCGCGATGGCATCCGGGGTCAAAAAGGCGAGTACATCTGACTTTCGTGTTTCTTTTTGACACAAATGCGGGATGAAATCTGTTCGATTTGGAAACAGAAAATGTCCGCACGCATGCCCTCCAATGCCGTGCATGATGCGCAGGATTGGCTGAAAAGCCTGACATTGGAACGTGTTGCGGAAGCCGTCTCCTTTTGGCCGCATTTTTGTATGGCCCAAGGGGGGGCTTTGTCCAAGAAGCTGTCCCACCCATGCAACATGGACTTTTAACCCAGAGGAGCCTTTCATGCCCAAGTACATCATCGAGCGCGAGATCCCCGGCGCGGGCAGCATGTCCGCCGAAACCCTGCAAGGCATTTCCAAACATTCCTGCGGAGTGCTGCAGGAGATGGGACCGTCCATCCAGTGGGTGGAGAGCTTCGTGACGCCGGACAAGATCTATTGCGTGTACATCGCGCCCAGCGAGGAGGCCGTGCGCGAGCATGCCACCAAGGGCGGCTTCCCGGCCAACAGCGTAAGCGAAGTCAAGACCATCATCGATCCGACCACTTCCGAAGGTTAGGCGCGGGACCAAACGAGAGTTTCAGGTAGCGGAAAAAAAGGGGCCTGCCGGTGTGATGCATCGGCAGGCCTTTTGTCGTTTTGTGAGCGGACTCGGCGTTAACGGATGAGCTGCAACAATCCCAGGGAGAGGGGTGGAAAGTTGCTGATCAGGAGGAGCGCCACAAGTTCGGCCAGAAAGAAGGGGATGATCCTGCGGCTGATGCGCTCAAGGGTGGTGCCGTATTCACGCACTATGCCCTGGGCCACGAACAGATTCACTGCCATTGGCGGCGTGATCATGCCGATGGAGGTGTTGACCACGATGATGATGCCCAGATGCAATGGGTCCAGACCGATGGTTTGAGCTATCGGCAACAGGATGGGAGCCATGAGCAGGATGATTGCCTGGGTCTCCAGAAATATTCCCAGGAAGAGCAACAGTACGTTGATCAGGGTCATGATCAGGAACGGTTCGCTGGTCAGGCCGAGCATGGTCGTGGCGATGAGTTGCGAGATGCGCCCCACGTTTATGAGCCAGGAAAAGGACTGCGATGTGGCGATGACGAAGAAGACTATGGCCGAACTGATGCTGGCCTTGACGATGACCGTGCGCAGGGTGGCCAAGTCCATCTCGCGGTAAACCAGGACGCTGACGAGCAGGCTGTAGGCCGTGGCCACGGCGCCGGCCTCCGTGGGCGTGAAAACGCCGCCGTAGATGCCGCCGAGAATGATGCCGGGCATGATCAGTGCCAGGCTCGCGTCGCCGAAGGCGGCCAGCACCTCGCGGCCGGAGACGGCGTTTTCCATGGGGATGTTCAGCCTGGCGGCCATGGCCCAGACACTGATGCAGAGCACCAGGGCCAGGAACAGTCCGGGTATGATGCCGGCCAGAAAGAGGTCGCCGATGGAAACACCGGCCACGACGCCGTAGGTGATCATGGGTATGGAGGGCGGAATGATGACGCCCAATGTGCCGCTGGCCGCACAGATGGCGGCAGCGAAATCCGCGGGGTATTTCTTCTTGATCATGGATGGGGCCATGATGCCGCCTATGGCAGCCACCGTGGCCGGGTTGGAGCCGCTGATGGCTCCGAAGAAAGCCGAGGCAACCACGGTGATGAGCCCCAGGCCTCCACGCAGGGATCCGACCAGGGTCGAGGCCAGGCGAACCAGTCGCCGCGAGATGCCGCCGTGCTCCATGATACCGCCGGCCAGCATGAAAAAGGGGATGGCCATGAAGGGGAAGGAGTCCACGGCCGTGAACATTCGTTGCCCGATGACGATGGGGTTGGTCGGCAGGCTGGTGACCAGCATGCCTGCGATGGAGGCGAAGCCTATGCATACGGCGATGGGCACGCCCAGACAGAGCAGTACGAAAAGCGTCAGAAACATTGCGAGGCCCATTTATGCCTCCTTTCCGGACTGTTTCCAGTCGATGACGAAGGCTTCGACAGCCCTCCACGCCATGAGCATCATGCCCAGGGGCACCGCTGCGTAAGGGATCCAGATGGGAATCCACAGGGATGGCGAGGTCTGTCCCGAAGACATCTGATTGGCGATGATCTTGGACAGAAACCAGGTGATGACGCCGCAGAAGGTCAGGACGATGAGCAGGCGCAGAATCTTGAAAAAGGCCACGGCGGCGGGATGGGTGAACTGGTCCGTGATGAAGGTCACCCCGATGTGCGCGCCGCGCTTCATGGCCAGGGACATGCCGATGTAGGCCAGGTAGACCATGATGTACCGGGCCAGTTCCTCGCCCCAGAACATGGAAAAGAGCCCCGTGTAGCGGGCCAGGGTGGCCAGCAGGACCACCACGACCATGGCCGGTAGCAGCACCAGCAGGGCGTATTCCTCTATGTTGTCCAAGATCTTGCGCACGCGGACCTCCTTGCTGCGGAAAAAAAGGGAGCGGCCGCGGGGCCGCTCCCCAGGATTACTTCTGTGCGTCGATGAGGCTCTGGATGGCGTCCTTGCCGAGAGTGCCTTCGAACTCCTTGTAAACAGAGGCTACGGCATCTTTCCAGACCTTCTTGTCGGGCTCGGTCACGTTCATGCCGCGGGACTTCAAGGTTTCGGCCAGCTTCATGTCCATCTCGCGGCTGTAATTGCGTTCCCAGTCGCGGGCTTCGGCAGCGGCTTCCATGAAGATCTTGCGTTGCGCGTCTGTCAGCTTCTCTTCCCACACGGTTTTGTTGATCAGCAGAATGGCCGGGGAATAGAAGTGGCCGGAGAGTGCCAGCTGGTTCTGGACTTCATAGAACTTGGAGGTCTCGATGATGACCAGCGGGTTTTCCTGGCCATCCACGGTCTTCTGCTGCAGGGCCGTGAACAGTTCGCCGAAGGGCATTGGAGTGGGGTATGCGCCCAGGGCACGGAAGGTAGCCAGATGCACCGGGTTTTCCATCAAACGGATCTTGAGACCCTTGGCGTCTTCAGGGTTGACCACGGGGCGCTGGGAGTTGGTGAGGTGACGAAAGCCGTTTTCCCAGATGGAAAGACCGACGATGTTCTGGCTCATCAGTGAACTCAGGATGCGCTGGCCTTCGGGACCATCCATCCAGGCATAGGCTTTTTCACGGTCCTGGATGATGAAGGGCAGGTCGAAGATCATGAAGTCCTTGGTGAAGTTGCCAAGGGGGCCCGTGGAGCTCAGAGTCATTTCCAAGGTGCCGAGGGACACGCCTTCCACGGCGTCACGCTCGGAGCCGAGCTGGGCGGAGTGGTAGATTTCGAGACCCAGGTCGCCGTTGGTGCGTTCCTTGAGCAGCTTGTCCAACATCTCCAAACCCTTGTAGTAGTGCGAAGACGGATCAAGGGTGATGGATACACGAAGCACCATTTTCTCGGCCTGAACGGGCGCTGCAAACAGAATGCAGACGATGGCCGCCAGGGCCCAACACATTGCCTTTTTCATCATGACTCCTCCGTGAAGTATCGCTTGACGCGGGGTTATATACGCCACACCCCGATATGGGGCGGACAAGACTCGCTTGCGGGGCGCTTTCAGCCCAGATTTCTTCGGAAACGCGGCGCGTAGAGGGTGGCCAGTCGAATGGCTTCCACCATGCTCACGCTGCTGGCCTGTCCTTTCCCCGCGATGTCGAAGGCCGTGCCGTGGTCCACGGACGTACGCAGGAAGGGCATGCCCAGGGTCAAGGAGATGGTTCGTTCGAAGTCGACCATCTTTGTCGCGATGTGCCCCTGGTCGTGGTACAGCGACAGAACCGCGTCCCACGCACCCTTGAGGGCGAAATGGAAGACGGAGTCGGCGGGGCGGGGGCCGTCCACTCGGTAGCCTTCGGCCTGAGCGCGGGCGATGGCCGGTTCCATTTCGCGGACTTCCTCGTCGCCGAAGAGGCCATGTTCGCCGCAGTGCGGGTTCAAGCCGGCCACGGCCAGGGACGGATCGTCCACTCCCAGTAGTTTCAGGGCGTCGGTGCAGCGCTTGATGTAGGAATAGAGGCGCTCCTGGGTCACGGCCTTGCAGGCGTCGGCCAGGGACAGGTGGCGGGTGAGAAAGAAAACGCGCAGGTCATGCACCTGGAACATGGTCAGGGGGTCGGTGCTGGCACTCAGGTCGGCCAGAATCTCGGTGTGGCCGATGTAGTCTATCTCGGCGGCCTTGAGGGCCTCTTTGTTGATGGGCGTCGTGGCCAGGGCGTCAACGCGTCCGTCCATGGCCAGTTTTACGGCCAGGGCGATGCAGTCGAAGGCTGCCTGTCCGCACATGGCCTGGACTTCGCCGTAGCGAAGTGCTGCAAGGTCAACGTTGTCCAGATGGATCAGATTGACAACTCCCTCACGGACGTCGTCGCAGGATTCGGCAATGCGGTTCAAGACCGGTTCGATGTTCATGAGCTTCGCAGCCTGGCGCAGGGTGGGCTCGTGGCCGATGACCACCAGGCGGGCATTTTCAAGGATGCCGGGAGAAACGGCAGCGGCCGCCACTATCTCGGGGCCGATACCGGCCGGGTCGCCCATGGGAACGCAAATGATTGGTTTCGACATTATATGACCTCTATGTGGTTGTGAGTTTGGTTCGGGTGGAAATCTTGGTCTTGAGGTAACGCACGCATTGCACAAGACTCTGGGTGTCCCCCACAAATCCGCCTTTGGTGACGATGGGCAGATCGTGGCAGGCTCCCTGGACCAGACGGCCGTATACGGCCAGGGGAAGCACCTCGTCGCGAACGCTGAAGCCGACAGCACCCAGTTGGCGGGCAACGGACAAGGTCACCTCTCCGCCGGAAGTGTACAGGCCGCCAATACGGGAATTCGGGTCACCCAGCAGGGTTGCGCTGATTTCGGCCAGACCGGAGTTGATGCGGCTTGATACTTCGTGCAGGGCCAGGCCGCTTTGCTCTGCGAGTTCGCCGAGCACATAGACGTCTTCGCGGCGTTCCACTGTATAAACGCCAAGGACTGGCGCCGTGCCGGCATGGTCGCGCAGGAAGCGGACGGCGCGGGAAATTTCTTTGGTTCGGGTCTCTTCGAGGACGAGCCTGCGGCAGTCGATGCGCGTCAGGGCGCATGACTCGGCCAGGCGCAGGGCCTCGATCTGGCGGCAGGTCGGGTCCGAGGCGCTGCCGATGGTCAGCAGCACGGCGTCCTCGAGCGTTCTTCTGACTCCTACTCCGCGTGCTTCGGCCAGCGCGGAAGTGAAGGGGCCCGGGTCTGCGGAGAGGATGGGAAAGTCGAGCCGGGTCAGGCCTGAGGCGATCGCAGCGATGTCGGCATCGGTCACGGCGTCTGCCACAATGATGCGTGCGCCGTTGTTGCGCCTGGCGCTGACTGCTGCGGCGATGGCATCCGGGCCGGCCATGACCGTGGAAAGGTCCAGGCGGTCGATGGGCAGGGTGGTCTGCTCGGCGATGATGGTCGCGGGAAGGGATGAGTGCACGGGTGTGGCCGGATCATTGGCGATGGCCGTCTTTTCCAGCGGCACGCCGTTGACGATGAGATAGCCGCCCACGGCTATGCGCCCGGAGGCCGGAAAGACCGGCACCACCACGGCCAGGGTCTCGTCGCCCATGACTTCGAGGGCCGCCTCGATTTCGGCTCCGACATTGCCGCGCAAGGTGCTGTCGATGCGTTTGCTGATCACTTTGGGCCGCATGGACATGAAGGTCGAAACCGCTGCGTGCACGGCTTCGCGGGCAGCGGAAGCCGGAATCAGGCGGCTGTCCGTGCTGATGCAGACCGCGTCGAACTCCGTGGAACTGCTGGACACGAAACCCTCAAGCCCCAGGCAGGTAATGACCTTGAGCCCCTTGCCGGCAAGCAGGGCACCCGTGGCATTTGCGCCGGTCAGGTCATCGGCGATGACGGCCACTTCACACATAGTTTCCTCCGCCTTCAGTTACCGGATCCGGGTTTCTCGCCTTCGGCCAGGCGCAGCTTCGCGCCGACGGCGCTGACGGCTTCGCGTTGTTCGCCGGACAGCTCCATGTCAGTGATGATGCAGGAAAAATCGGCCAGCCCGGCCACGCGCCAGGTGCTGCAAACTCCGTACTTGCTCGAATCGGCCAGCAGGACGCTCTGCCCGGCGCTGTTCATCATGCGTCGTTTGAGGTGTTGCTTGACGGCCGTGGTGGTGGCCACTCCGTGGGCGGCGTCCCAGACATTGGTGCCGATGAAGGCCTGGGTCGCGTTGACCGAGGCCAGGAAGGACATGGCTGCCTCGCCGACGTGGGCGCCGGTGATGCGTTCGACGAAGCCGCCCGTGGTATGCACGGTGACGGTGGGAGACTGGGACAGGACGAGGGCGATCTGCAGGTCGGTGGTGACGACGGTGAGGTGGCGGTTGCGTAGCAGGAAGGCAAGTTCGAGGGTGGTGGTTCCGGCGTCGAGGATGATGCAGCTGTTGTCCTCGACCATTTCCGCGGCGATCCTGGCGATGGCGCGCTTGGCTTTCAGGCAGGACACCTTCTTGCTCTCGTAGGGCAGGTCCTCGTGCAGGAAACTCGGAGGCACGGCCCCTCCGTGGGTGACCTGGATCCGGCGTTGCTCCTCCAAAAGACGCAGGTCGCGGCGTATGGTCATGGTCGATACGCCATATTGACGGGCCAGGGCCTCGGTGTTGGCGCTGCCCTGGGTCAGTATGTGTTCCAGGATGTGCTTGCGGCGATCGGCTGGCAACATGATTTTCTCAAATTTTTTATAGAATTGGTGTGCTTTTTTGTTTTGTTTTCAGATTAAGTCGATGCGGTCAATATGTTTTAAACAAAAAACAACATTATTCAAACAAAAAAACACATCAAATTGAAATCATGGAATCCTTCCATTCTGCGTGAGCTGCTGACCTGGCGGAAAGCTTCGAACCTGCCAATTTGCGAGAGTTCGACAATGGAGCAGGTGATTTTCTTTCATGGGGCATGCTCCTTGGAGAGCGTTTTGACTCGGATCCGGGTTGTGATCTGCTCATGCCCTGGCTTGCGGTGAGGTTTCGATCCGGGGATGGACGGGCGATGCGCTGCCGATGTAGGAGGCAATCATGAAGAAATCGTTGTTCCAGGAGGAAGCATGGGTTTGAAACGCGTAGGCATCCTGACGGGCGGGGGCGACTGCTCCGGTCTCAACGCCGTCATCCGGGCCGTGACCCGCACGGCCATCATCCAGTACGGCGCCGAGGTGGTGGGGCTCGAGGACGGTTTCGACGGCCTCGTCTTCGGTCGCACAATGCCGCTCACCACCCGCAATACCAAGGATATCCTGACCCTGGGCGGGACCATTCTCGGCACGACCAACAAGGGCAATCCCTTTGCCTACCGCGAGTTCGACGAGAAGGGAGAGATCATGACCCGCGATCTTTCGGGCCAGGCCATGGACACCTTTCGTTCCCTGGAGCTCGACTGCCTCTTTGTGGTCGGCGGCGAAGGCACCCTGGAGCTGGGGCACAAATTCCAGGAGATGGGCCTGCCCGTGGTCGGCATACCGAAGACCATCGACAACGATCTCTTTGGCACTGACTACACCTTTGGTTTCCAGACGGCCGTGCAGGTGGCCTGCGATGCCATGGACCGGCTGCACTCCACGGGCCGCAGCCACGACCGGGTCATGATTCTGGAGGTCATGGGCCGCAATGCCGGGTGGATCGCCCTGGAGGCGGGTCTGGCCGGGGGAGCGCACATCATCCTCATCCCCGAGATTCCATATGTCCTCGACAACGTGGTGACCAAAATCCGGCATCGGCTGCAGGGCGGCAGCCCCTTCAGCATCGTCATGGTGGCCGAGGGGGCCAGGGAGGAGGGCGGCGAGCGCATCACCCAGGGCACGGCCGCCACGCGTCTGCAGGGAGTGGAGCAGCTGGGCGGCATCGGCTTTCACCTGGCCAATCAGATTCGCGAGAGCATTCCGCTTGAGGTGCGGACCACGGTCCTGGGCCACATCCAGCGCGGCGGTTCGCCCACGGCCTTCGACCGGGTGCTCGGCACACGGCTCGGCGCGGCGGCCGTTGACGCGGCCGCGCGCGGCGAGTTCGGAACCATGGTCGCCCTCAAGACCCCGGACATCGTTCTGGTGCCCCTGGCCGAACTGGCCGGGATCTGCCGCACCGTACCCCTGGATCACCAGCTCATCCGCACGGCCGAGGCCACGGGCGTGAACCTCGGACGGGGTGCCATGTAAGCATTTCTTCCCACGTCCCGGGATTTTGCTGCAGGGTCGCGCACCCGACTCGCCCGGCCATGGAAACGGCCGGTGGAATTCTCAGGGCAGGACGTGGGGCGTATCGCCTTGCCGCCTGGGCTCTGCCCTTGTGTTCCGCCCTGCCATTACTGAGGTTCAGGTGACGTCCGTGTCCGGAAAACGGAAAGGCCCGCAGGATTTCCTCGGGCCTTTTTCATGCACAGTGACGGCCAGGCGATAGAGGGGAGGGTCAGTTCTTTCCCCCTTTCCCGTTGCCGCCCGCACTTCCTTCACCGCCACCGCCCGAGCTTCCTCCGCCGTTAGCACCCGAGCTCTCTGCGCCGTTTCCACCTTGGCCTCCTCCCTCGTTTCCGTCGGAGTCGCCACCCCCGCCATCTCCGGCGTTTCCGCCAGGCATGCCTCCCTGTTCGTCATCGCGTTTCGGTGAGGGATTATTCGGCATCGGCTCGTGCACGACCTTGTCGAGGGCCTTGTGCTTTTCTTCAGGCGGGAGACCCTGCCATGCCTTGCGCAGTTCCTGCTGCCGCGCTGCGGGGAGCCTGCGGAAGTCGTCCCAGGCTTCAAACAGCGTGTCGCGTTTTTCACGGGGAAGCGCACGGAAGCGTTCAAATCGCTCCATCGTCTCCTGTTTCTGCTCTTCGGTCATGGTTTCCCATTCCCGGAAGCGCTCTCGCGCCATGTCCCGCTGCTCCGGGGTCATGGACCTCCACATACGTGCGCCATGCAGCAGCCGCTCCTGCTGCTGCGTGTCGAGGCCGTCCCATTGCCCTGCGTGTCTGACGAGCACCTGCCTGTCCTCGGGCGCGAGTTCCGACCAGGGTGTGCCCTTTGAGAAGACGGCGGGCGGGGCCAGCATCAGGACAAGGAGTATCATGCCGATTGGCAGGTATGTTTTCATTGCGCATGCCTCTTGAGTGGTTCCGGGGCAAAGGCTTCGAGCATGGCCGGATCTGCGAACCGGGCATTGCCGACATCGAAGGTGGTCAGAAATTCCAGCAGGCCCGGCGGAGGGGCATCGCTCAGAGTCGCGTTCGTTCTCGCCTCGGATTGCCCGACGAATGCTTCCTGCGCCTTCCCCATGCCCAGAAGCAGGGCGACAGAGAGCAGCAGGCAGAGTTTCAGGGGATCATTTCCCGCGTTGTGTCTGTGCATACCAGGCAATGAACTCCAGGTTTCTGTAGAACTCGACATCCTGCGCCGAGGCCAGCAGTTCCAACCGTTCCAGGGGCGCGGACACGGCCATTCGTTCGTCCGCAGGGGGTTCGTGAAACATGAGAAACAGGGCCAGAAGGATTCCTCCCGCCGTTGCGTAGCGCACCGGTCGGCCTGAAAGGGCAATGAACTCCTGCAGCATCCGCATCCATCCCCTGCCGGAGGCCACGTCAAGCGACGTTCCCCGTATTTCCGCCAGACGCCGGCGTGTCCCCTCGTCGAGGGCGTCTACCGCTGCATCGAGGTGATCGCAGATCGTTTTGAGAATGGGATCGTCGTTCATGACCCGTGTCCTTCCAGGTGGGTTTTGAGCGTTGCGAGCGCCCTCGAGTAGTGCGTCTTCACCGAACCTTCAGAGCATCCCATGGCCAGGGCCGTTTCGGCCACGCTCAGGCCTTCCCAGGCGCGCAGAAGAAAAGACTGGCGCTGGCGAAGGGGCAGGTCTGTCAGGGAGGTGCGCAGTTTCTTCATGAAGATGTTCCTCGCGGCGCAGTCTTCGGCACTTGCTCCGTCGGGGTCCGGCAGTTGGCAGGACGATTCGTGACCGTGGTTGTTGTTGCTCGAGGCGCCGGGATTCAGGAACACGAGGATTCTGGATCTGACGAATTCGCGTCTGTGCCAGTCGATTATTTTGCTCTGCAACACCCTGTAGAAAAGGGGTTTCCATTCTTCTGCCGGTTTTTTCGAGTAATAATTGGCGAACCGTATCATCGCGTCCTGGACGACATCGAGAGCGTCCGCATCACATCGTGTTCCAAGCCGGGCCATGAAAAAGGCCCGGCCTTCGACGGTTGCGAGAAAGACGTCCAGGGGGTTCGAGTTTTTCGACATGCACAAGCTGTACAGACGCGCGCGGTTAGGTGCAACGCGGTTCCTGTTTTCGTCCGGTGATTTCCGGGATCAGACCCGGGCGGCCGAAGCCGCACGGGTCGTATCGCCTACTTGCCTCCGCCATTGCCTCCGCCATTGCCTCCGCCATTGCCTCCGCCATTGCCTCCGCCATTGCCTCCGCCATTGCCTCCGCCATTGCCTCCGCCATTGCTTCCGCCATTGTCTCCGCCGTTGCCTCCGCCGTTGCTTCCGCCATCGCCTCCGCCGTTTTTGCCGTCACAATCCTGGTCACGGTCACGATCCTGGTCGCGGTCACGATCCTGGTCACGGTCGCGATCCTGGTCACGGTCGCGATCCTGGTCTCGGTCAGCGTCTGTAACGCTGAGGTCGGTATCAAGGGCGACCGTTTTGTCGATCGGGCCGCGTCCTGGCACGATGCCTTCATCGCGAAGGGCGTCAAGTTCTCTCATGGTCATCACGCCATCGTCGAACGTTTCCAGGGTCGTTACGTCGAAGTCGGGATATTCCGCCTGGAACTCCGCGATGGAAATGACCCCGTCCTTGTTGGCATCCATGGGGCCTCTGCCAAGTCCGATGCCGAGATCGGAATGAGCGTCCTCCAGTTCGTTGCGGTCGACAAACCCGTCCACCGTGCCGAGATCAACGCTGGTTGGGTCCACATCAGGGAAGCCTGCGGAAAATTCGTTATAGGAAAGCACCCCGTCCAGGTTCGTGTCGAGGGTTTCCATGACTGTGGATATTCCGAGGCCTTGGGCTCCAGCCGCCGAAACCGGCGTTTGCTGGACTGTCCAGGACAGGAACGCGGCCGTGAGCACCAGAAAGAGGGTACTTTTTTGCATACTGCCTCCAGAAGGGTTGCGAACATAAGACGGATTCGAATCCACTGGTTCTTCCCTCTAAACGCGCCAGGAGCGAATCGGTTGACATGCGAGAACGAATTGTCTGGTGGATGGCGGTAACGTTCAGGCGTGATTGACGCACGGTGGCGCGCAGGAAGGCGTAGTGCCGCCGACGAGTTCGGGTTTGGCGCATGCCGGGCGAAACGTTAGGTGACTTTCTGGACGTCGGCTTGCTTTGTGGTATAGGCTGGGCATTCATCACAAAGGACGTGCCATGTCTGAATTCATACGTGAAATCCGCGTCAATCCCATCGTGCCCTCGGAGTCGGTGCTCATCGCCACGGCCCGCAGCCAGCGGCCGCGGAGCCGGGAGGCGCCGCTTGAGCATGACGCCCGGCCCTTCGCGGCGGAATGTCCGTTCTGCCCCGGCAACGAGGAACGCACCCCGGCGCAGATACTGGCGGCGCCGGACGTAGCGGATTGGCAGGTGCGCATCGTGGAGAACCTCTACCCCGTCCTCGGGGACGGGGAGATCCGGCCGGTGCTCAGCTTTGGCGTGCAGCAGGCCATCGACGGCTACGGTCGCCACGAAGTGGTCATCGATCACAACCTTCACGGGATCCGCCTGCACGAGATGAGCCCCGCACATCTGGCGCTGCTCTTCGGCGTGTACCGCGACCGCATGCGCCAGCTCTTTGAACGCGACCAACGCATCAGGTCCGTTCTGGTCTTCAAGAACTTCGGGCCGGCGGCGGGCGGGAGCATTCCGCACACCCACAGCCAGATCATCGCCACCCCCATGGTCCCGCAGAACATCCACGACGAGGTGCGCAGCAGCGCGGAGTACCACGCCAAGCACGGCCAGTGCATCTTCTGCACCCTCATCGATGAGGCCCTGACCTACGAGGCCACCATCTACGACCGGGTGTCGGGCGCCGTCCGGCGTTCGATCCATGTGGGCCAGTACGTGGTCGAGCGAGGGGAGCGATTCATCGCCATCAAGCCCTTCGCCAGCCGCTTCGAGTGGGAGATCCACATCCTGCCCCTGACCCACGCCCATGATTTCCGGCAGGCGGATGCGACGGATCTGGACGATCTGGCTCGTGTGCTTCAGCGGACCATGACCCGCCTGGACGCCGTGCTGGGCGGCGTGCAGTACAACTATTTCCTCCACTCGGCGCCCCGCGGAGGCGGGGCCGACGCGAGCGCGAGTTTCCACTGGCACCTGGAGATCTGTCCCCGCACCAGCATCCCGACGGGCTTCGAGCTGGGCTCGGGTCTGTTCGTCAACTCCCTCGCTCCGGAAGATGCCGCCCGCAGGCTGCGCGAAGTGGAGCTTCCCCACCCTCTTACGGAGAAATCATGATCGGCCAGAACGACCCCCGCGTCCTTTTCGCTGCGGAACGCACCCTCTTCGCCTGGAACAGGACGGGAATCTCCCTCATGGCCTTCGGCTTCGTGGTGGAGCGCTTCGGACTCTACCTGCAGCTGCTGGGTGTGCAGGGAGCGCTCGGGGCGCAGCGGCACCTGTCCTTCATCGGCGGCATCGGCTTCATCCTTCTCGGCGCCTTCATCGAGATATACTCCGTGCTGCAGCACAGGCATTTTTTGGCCACGTTGCACGAGATGGACATTCCCGCAGGATACAACACCAAAGCGGCCATGGTCATCAACGCGGTGGTGGGGGGGATGGGCGTTATGCTCTGCCTCTATCTCGTGCTCGGCATGCTCTGATCAATTGCGTTTCAGGCGGGTTTCACGACCGGCTGGGGACGTAGCCCGCTCAATTCGACGCCCCGGGTTCCATGGGAATCCGGGACGTTTTTCGTGTGTGGGAAGCGGCCGTGTCGCAGGCTGCCAGATACGATTTATGCGGTTTGCGTGCAGCCTTTCAGACCGGGAACTTCCTCACCAGATATTCCATGAACCGCGACTTGACCTGCTCGGTGGCCATGATCTGCTTCATGGGCGGCAGCTTCAGGATCACGCCCAGCACCGCGGCCAGGGCGCGGTGGTTCCAGAGCACCCGGTTGTCGAAGAAGAGGTGCTGGAGTTTGCCGCGCTCAATGGCCATGACCACGGTGCGGTGCACGGAGTTGAGCGGCGAGATGACCCGCTTCTCCCTGGATTTGAGGGACAGGGCCTGGTCCGGGCAGGCGCGTACGCACACTCCGCAGCCAAGGCAGATGTTCTCGTCCACGCGGGCTTTTTTGCGCTTGGGCTGGTGCGGGTCGTTGGCCGAGACCACGCCCATGGCCTCCACGGGGCAGGCGGCCGCGCACTTGCCGCAGCCGTTGCAGGCCTCCCCATCCACAACGGGCAGGAAGTTGGTGGTGTGTACGGGGTGGAGGCTGCCGAACTTGCGGGCCGCGATCATGGCCTCGCAGCAGCAGCCGCAGCAGTTGCAGATGAAGTTGACCCGCTCGCGCACGTTCTCCCCGAACTGCACCAGCCCGTGCTCCTGGGCCTGGTCCAGCAGGTCCAGGCATTCGCCGGTGTCCACCAGACGGGCGTGGCCGTGACGGGACAGGGAGGCGGCCGAGGTGTTGAAGGTCATGCAGATGTCCTTGGGGGCGTCGCAGTCACGGCCCATGTGCTCCATCTTGTGGCGGCAGTAGCAGGTGCTGATGGCGCGGTGGCTGGCCGTGCGGATGACCTCGCTGGCCCGCTCGTAGTCCAGCACATGCACGGCGTTCTCGCGCGAGAGCATGGGCTCCTGCACGAAGACGCGGCCGAGCTGGGTCTCGCCGTCGACGAAGAGGGCCTTGATGAAGTCTTCCTCGACGTTCAGGTACTGGTAGAACAGCTCGCCCAGCGCCTTCTGGTCGATGTCGCCGCGCGTGCGCATCATGGAAAATTCAAAGAAGCCCGCCATGGGCGGCGGCAGGACGTAGGTCGTGTTCCCGTCTTCCCCCTCGATATCCACGAGCATGGCCCGCCCGGCCAGGTCTTCGAGCAGATTTTGGGTCTGCACCGGGTCCATCTTCCAGATCTCTGAAGCCTTCCGGACGGTAAAAGGCTTGATGGGCAGCACGGCGATGAGTTCGGCTTCGCGTTCGGAAAAAAGGATTTTCAGGATTCTGTACAGGGACTCGGAGGGCGGGGCGCCCTGGGGGCAGCGGTTCAGTCGGTCGGTCAGTTCGGAATAGCCTGAACGGTGCGAATGGTGCGACATTTCTCCTCCTTTTTATTTTTTGGAGGAATCATAGGCCTGTCCGGGCTGTGAATAAAGGAAAAATGTGGCGATTGTGACCTTTTAATGTCCAAAATCCGCATGAAAAACGTTTGTCAGCGGATTTTCATGTCTGGTTCCCATCTCTTGTGATTTTGTCTTTTTTGTCATACAATTTACTCCATGCTTTCGAAATTATTTAAAATTATCCTCTTTTTGCTCCTTGCATGCCTGCCCTGCGAGGTAGGAGCGCAATCTTGCGACGAAGTGGTCTGGATGCATGCTGATTTCCCCCCTTTGCGCATCATGGACGGCCCGTATGCCGGCCAGGGTTTTTCGGACATGATCCATGAACTGATGGCCCGCGAAATGCCCGAATTCAGGCACGTCGTCGTCACCGCCAACCTGAGCCGAACCCTGAACTGGATGGAAAGCGGGCGGAACGTTCTGGCCGTGGGACTCATCCCGAACCCGCAGCGCGATCGGATCATGCAGTATTCCGTGCCCTGCGTCCTGGTGCCGCCGGTCAGTCTTGTGGTCAGGGCCGGGGAACAGGAAATCCTGGGCCGCGGAGGGCACGTCAGCCTGCGTGACTTCATCGCCCGCAAGCGTCTGGGCGTGGCCGCCAACAGGTCGTATGGCCCGGAGCTTGATTCCGTTCTGCTCTCGTCTCCCGACCTGTCCCGCGTAGTCGTCAGCCAGGGCTCGAATCTATTTGAAAGTCTGCTCGAGATGCTTCTTCTGGGACGGGTGGACGGGGTGCTCGCCTATCCTTTCGAGGCGGTGTACGGCGCGCGGATGAAGAACAAGGAGGATCTGATATCCATCGCTCCGCTGCGGGAGAGCATGGTGCCCTGGCGGGCTCGTATCGCCGCGCCCCGAACGACTTGGGGAACGGCCATGATCGAGCGCGTCAACGGGGTCCTGCTCGAGCATCGCGGCACGCCTGAATACAGGCAGGGCTTCGAGCGCTGGCTTACGCCCGGAATCATCGAGGATTACCGGGTCATGTACGATGATTTTTTGAGGTCCCGCTGAACGGGGCGTCTCCCAGGGATTTTTAATACCAGTATCCCCACCAGCCACCCCGGGGCCGTTGCCGGATTCGGATATGCGGAAACTCGGGCGGTTCGAAGGAATAACCGTCGGACCACGGGACGTGCAGGCTGTGCTGCAGGTCGAGCAGGCGCTGAACCCGTTCCCGGGTGGTGGGATGGGTGCGCAGCCATGACGGCTCGGGCAGCCCTTGTCCGGGAAGGAATATGCGACGCAGAAAGCCGCGTCCGATCCTTTCCAGCTTGACCAGGGCCGAGGCCATGCCTTGTGGGTCGTCAGTCAGTTGGGCCGCGGTCAGGTCCGCGTCGAATTCGCGGGTGCGGGAGAGCCCGAGCTGGGCGAGCAGGTTTACTTGCGGGGCCAGCGCCATCAGGATGAGCGGCCACCAGTGTATCTCGTCGCCGGTCAGGGCCTGGGGCAGGGACAGAAAGATGAGAATGAGGCCCACGAAGCTCATGGCCGAGGTGATGCGCGAAATGACGTCGGCCAGGCTCATGACAAAAAGATCGCCGTGGGCGATGTGCGCGGTCTCGTGGGCCAGGACGGCGACCAGTTCGCGCGGTGACATGGCGCGCAGCAAACCGTCGGTCACGGCGATGGCCGAGGCGTCGCGGCGGCCCACGGCAAAGGCGTTGACCATGGGGCTCGGCACCCACCACAGGGTAGGGGTGGACGGCAGATTCGCCCGCGCAGCCAGCACGGCCAGCGCCTGATGGTATTGAGGCGCCTGATCCACGGGCAGGGGGCGGGCTGCGTACATCCTGAGCACCCAGCGGGCCGAGAGCTGTGGCGAAAAGAGTAGCAGAAATGCGCCCCAGATAACGAGGAACCACAGTCCGTCGGCCCCCCAGAGCATCCAGCCGACAAAGCCTGCGTACCCGGTCATGAGGGCGAGGAGCAGCAGGGTCTGCAGGCGGTTCAGGTCGCGGTGGGAAGAGAAGCGTATCGGGTCGATGGCGGTGCGGTGCATGTCGTTTCCGGGTTCGGGGTTTCGGGTCGTCCGCTCAAAGGCCATCCTATAAGTATGCATTGGCCCGCGAACAAGGGGTGACCCGATTTCGAGCCATGTCGGGCCGCTTGCCGCCGCCGTCCCCCCGCTTGATCCTCCCCCGGAAGTTCTCAGAAACCCTGATCCATCGTGGCGACTCGGACGCGCGGAGCAAGGGCGTTCAGGGCGATGAGGTGGATCATCTCGCTGACGGTCGTGCAGCAGTCGGCCAGCACTGTGACCTCGTAGCGTTCAGCCGCCTTCGAGATCGCGGTGTGGGTGACGCAGTTCTGGGTCATCATGCCGCAGACGAACAGTTCGCGGGTTCCGTATCCGTCCAGGACCTCTTCCAGGTCGGTCCCGAGGAAGCTGTCGGCGAAGGTCTTGATCATCATGTTCGCGTTTTTTGCCGCGGCCAGGATAGCCGGATGCAGCTCCACACCCTGCGTCCCGGAGTTGAAGAACGGGGCTATGCCCTTGGAGCTGTCGGCTACATGCTGCACGAGAATGACCGGCACTCCTGCCGACCGGGCCTGTGTGATGGCTTCGAGGACGTTCGTCAGCGTTCCGTCGGTGTTCCAAAGCGGGAACGCGCCGCCGGGAAAGTAGTCGTTCTGCAGGTCGATGACGATGAGAGCCTTATTCGATGTGTTCATGGAGCCTCCTGGTTTTCGGCGCAACGACATCCGCCGCGCATGGAAGCAAGATAGTGGCGGGACGGGCTTGACGGAATGGTCGGTTTCGACAAACAAATTGTCCAAATCGACATTCGGGAGGGTGCCATGCGCGTTGGGATACTGGCTTACGATTCCTGTCTCGCCTCGGGGGTGCACGGGTTTTCCGATACCCTGGCCGTAGCCAATCTGATCATGGAGCGGGAGGTGTTCGGGACCACCGTGCTGAGCGCCGACGGCGGCCCGGTGCGCTGCTTCGCCGGCGCCGTCGTGAGGGCTGATGAGGCGCTCAGTGATGCGCTTCCGGGCGAAAGGCGGTGGGACATCGTCTACATCCCCCCAGCCTTCGGCCTGACGGAGCCGGATGCGTTGCTGACCGGGTGGCTCGGTGGGGCGCACGCTTCGGGTGCAGTGGTCTGCGGGGCATGCGCCGGAGTGTTCTTTCTGGCCGGGGCCGGCATTCTCCGGGGCCGACCGGCCACCACGCACTGGGGCCTTGCCCAGGCCTTCACGGCCCGTTTCCCGGATGTCCCCCTGGACACCGACCGCATGCTCGTGGACGGCGACGACTACGTCTGCGCCGGCGGGGTGACGGCCTATTTCGACCTGGCCCTGCACCTAGTGGCCCGCCACGCCTCGCCGGAAGCGGCCCTGTCCTGCGCCAGGACGCTGCTCCTCGACCCCGGCCGGGTGCGGCAGACGCCGTACATGAACCTTCTGCCGGCCGCCGCCGACAAGACCGTGGCCAAGGCCTGTCGCTGGCTGGAGGACAATCACGCCCGGCCCGTGCGCATGCGCGAGCTGGCCGAGGCCATGTTCCTTACAGAACGCACGCTGCTACGGCGTTTCCGCGGTTCCGTGGGGCGCACTCCGGTTCAGTACCTGCAGGCCGTGCGCATCGAGCGGGCCAAGCGGCTCCTGGCTACGGGCGGCGAGTCTGCGGACGAGATCGCCGCCATGGTGGGGTATGCCGACGCCACGGCCTTCTTCAAGGCCTTCCGGGAACTGACAGGCCTGACGCCGGGCGAGTACAGGCGGCGCTTCGGCATCGCCTCCCCGCAGTGACTCCGGGCCAGACGCAAAAAAGGGCCTCCCCGCGTTCCGGGAAAGCCCCTCGTCTTCTGCCGAAAAGCTTCGGCTCCTAGTCTTCCAGATCCTTCAGGTACATCTCGCGCATGGTCACCTTGCTGATCTTGCCGACGCTCGTCTTGGCAATGGCCTCGACCAGGCGGGCTTTAAGCAGGATGGCCTCCTTGGGCAGTACGCCCTTGTCCACAAAACTCTTCACGTGCTGGGCGATTTCCTTCTCCTGCGGGGCTGCTCCCTTTTTGGGCACCACCAGGGCGAGCGGCGTCTCGCCCCAGCGCAGGTCGGGCTTTCCGATGACCGCCACCTCGGCCACGTCAGGGTGCTGGAGGATGATGTCTTCGAGCTCCAGCGAACTGATCCATTCCCCGCCGACCTTGATCACGTCCTTGGTGCGGTCCGTGATGCGCAGGCTCCCCCCCGCGTCGCGGCAGGCCACGTCGCCGGTGTTCAGCCATCCGTCGGCCCACAGCTTTTTGGAGTTGCTCTCGTCCTTGAGGTAGGACTCCGTGAGCCAGGGCGCTCGGACCTGCAGGGCTCCGGGGGTTTTGTCGTCACTGGGCACTTCGGTTCCATTGTCGTCGATCAGACGCAGCCTGACCATGGGCAGGGCTTTGCCCGTCCGTGTGCGCAGGGCGATCTGGGTCTCACGGTCAAGCAGCAGTTCAGCTTCCGAGAGATGGGCCAGGCTCAGGATGGGGCAGGTCTCGGACATGCCGTAGCCGGTGAAGACGTCGATGCCCCGGTCCAGCGCTGCCGCGCAGATGGCCTTGGGCATGGCTGCGCCGCCGATGACCACTTTCCAGCCCGAGAGGTCGAACTTGGCGCATTTGGGATCCGAGAGGAGCATGTGCAGAATGGTCGGCACGCAGTGGCTGAAGGTGACCTTCTCCGTGGCGATGAGCCGGGCCAGGACTTCCGGTATGTATTTGCCCGGGTAGACCTGCTTCACCCCGAGCATGGTGGCCATGTACGGGATGCCCCAGGCGTGGACATGAAACATGGGGGTTATGGGCATGTACACGTCTTCGCGGTGAAAGCGGCCCTGGGTTGCGTTCGAGCCCAACGCCGCGACCCCGGCCAGGGTGTGCAGCACGAGCTGGCGGTGACTGAAGAACACGCCCTTGGGCAGACCCGTGGTGCCCGTGGTGTAGAAGGTCGTGGCCCGGGTGTTCTCGTCGAAATCGGGGAAGTCCTGCAAGGGGGTGGCCGCTGCCAGGAGCGCTTCGTATTCTCCGGCCAGGGGCAGGGTGGTCGCGGGCGTCTCGCCTGTGTCGGAAAGGAGAATGAACTTTTCCACAGTGTCGAGGCGGCCTTTGATCTGCTCCAGCAGAGGCAGGAAGTCGGAATTGACGAGGATGACATCATCCTCGGCGTGGCCGATGGTGTAGACCATCTGCTCCGGGGAGAGGCGGATGTTGATGGTGTGCAGGACCGCGCCGATCATGGGGATGGCGAAGTAGCATTCCAGATAGCGGTGGCTGTCGTAATCCATGACGGCCACGGTGTCCCCGGCTTTCACGCCAAGGGCCATGAGCGCGGAGGCCAGGCGGGCGACGCGTTCGCGAAACTGCGCGTAGGTGAAGCGCAGGGTGCCTGCGTAGGTGATCTCCTGGCCTGGATTGTCCTGGAGAGGGGCCTGGAGGATGTTCTTGATGAGGAGTTGTTGAGTTCCATGAGTGGTGTTCATATCTATGGGGTGTCCTTGTGATTGGTCGTTGAGTGTGTGCTCAGTATGATTTTCACGGCAATACTGGAGCGCGGGCTTGAATGCAATTCGATAGGCGTGAATGTGTTGGTTTGGATTTAAAAGCAAATAAAATCAGAATGCTATGATTTTTAGTTTCGAAGATGAATGGTTGAAAATCAACCATCTCGTGGATGATTTTCAACCATTGCGTGGACGATCTGCATCTTTGTCGCAGCGCTTCGAGTCCATTCGACACGTGTGGCCGGTGCGGCAGGGACGCCGTTTTGTTTCGGACTGGACCTTGGGGCGGTGCGGACATATCAGTAAGTTCCGATTCACGTTCACGACAAGGAGGCCGCCATGTCCATGTATTCCAAGTTCGCCGAGTGGTACGACCGCATCTTTCCCTTCAGTCCCGGCGTCTACGCCTTTCTGACCCACCATCTGGGCGATCGCGGCGGACCGGTCCTGGACCTGGGCTGCGGCACGGGCGACTACTGCGCCGCCTTCACCCGCGACGGCGTGCGGGCCGTTGGCGTTGACCTCGACTCCGCCATGGTCTCCCAGGCTCGGGCCCGTGGCCCGGAGACCGAATTTCATGCCCTGGACATGACGGAATTCCCGACCCTTGGAGGTCCCTGGAGCATGATCTACTCCATCGGAAATACCGCCGCCCATCTGCCGCGGGACCGCTTCTGGCAGTGCGTCGAAAACGTGGGCGACCGGCTTCTGCCGGACGGGGTGTGGATCGTGCAGGTCATGAACTGGGATTACGTTCTGGGCCTGCCTGCGTTCAACTTTCCGGCCAAGGTCATGGACGGGGCGGTCTTTCACCGCGCCTATGAAGACATCACTCCGGAAGGATTGACCTTTCACACGGGCCTCGACATCGAGGGCCAGCGGGTCTTTGACGATCAGGTGCGGCTGTATCCGCTGTCGTCGTCCGAAATGGTGGCCGGGCATGAAGCGCGCGGGTTCCATCTGGTCGAGCATGTGTCCGACTACTCCGGCAGCGGGTTTGACCCCGAGGTTTTTTCAGCGAACATCTTCGTATTCAAAAGATAAGGACACGCTGCATGGATTTTCTGACCGCCATGGGGCAAAGCACGCTCTTCAAGGGCCTTGGAGCGGAGGAACTCGCACAGCTCGAGCGCATCAGCGAGCCGCGCCAGTATGACAAGGGAGACCTGCTCTTTGGCGAGGGCAAGGAAGGGGTCGGGTTTTACGTTGTGGTGACCGGGCAGGTAAAGGTCTTCAAGATGTCCTTTGATGGCCGGGAGCAGATTCTGCACATCCTCGGACCCGGCGACCCCCTGGGCGAGGTGCCGGTTTTTGCCGGAATGAACTATCCGGCCAATGCCCAAGCCCTTGGCAAATCGGTTCTTTATTTCTTTCCCCGCCAAAAGCTCATCGAACTCTACCGCGAGAGCCCTTCCCTGGCCATGAACATGCTGGCCGTTCTCTCGCGCCGTCTGCGGGAGTTCACGGTCCTCATCGAGAACCTGTCCCTGAAGGAGATCCCCCAGCGCCTGGCAACGTATCTCGTGCACCAGCAGTCCCTGAAACCCGTCTCGGCCAGGGTCAAGCTCAGCGTGACCAAGGGCGTGCTCGCCAACATCCTGGGTACTTCTCAGGAAACCCTCTCGCGCGTGCTCGGCAAGCTGAGCCAGGAAGGACTCATCGAGGTCCAGGGCAAGGAGATCAGCATTCTGGACATGGATCGCCTCCGGTCCCTGGCGGATGGGGAGAGCCGGATGTAGGAGGGCAGCGCTTTGCCCATCCTTTTTTCAACAATAAGCAAAGGAGTTGCGAAATGCGGACGATCATTCTTTTGGCGGCGTTCTGCCTGACTGTAATGACGGCATGGGCAGCGGGCTTGGCGGGCCCTGGTCCTTCGCACGGCATCGACTACCCTGCGGGCTGGCAGGACTGGGCGGCCATCTCCGTGGCTCACCGCACGGACAACGACACGATCCGGCTCATTGTGGGTAACGATGCGGCCGTCAAGGCGGCCCGGGCCGGTCAGACCAATCCCTGGCCCGACGGTGCGGTCCTGGGCAAGGTGGTCTGGAAGGCGGTTGACCTGGACGCATGGCCTGAAGCGAAGGTCCCGGGCGACCTGGTTCACGCCGAGTTCATGTTCAAGGATTCGAAGAAGTACGCCGACACCTATGGCTGGGGCTGGGCGCGCTGGCTGGGGCCGGAGCAGAAGCCCTTCGACAAGGGCCCGGAGGCATGTATCTCCTGCCACACGCCGGTGCAGGACCGCGACTGGGTTTTCACGAAACCGGCGGTGTTTCCGAGATGAGGGTGCAGTGTGGTAAGGATTTCGGCTTTCGTCCGGTCATGTTGACTTCCAAACACCAAGACGGGGGGCCTACGCCTTTGAACGATGATTTTAAGAGCACGTACGCCTTCGTCACAACCCCTTTTTCGGATCGAAATCCTGTCCCAGCGCAGCAGGCGCGGTGATGGGCCAACTGCCGGAGAAGCGCCCCAGAAAGGGGTAGCGGCGCATCATGTCCTGGACGAAGCCTATTCTGCCGAGATTCACGGCCAAAAGGGTCAGGATCATCATGGGAAAGGGCGCCACCTGGAAGACCTGGGCCGGGATGGAGGGGAAGATGTCCTGGAGATAGATGCCCGAGACCTGGAGCGCCGCGAAGAAGTAGGCACCAATGGCCGCCCTTACAGGGTGCCAGCCGCCGAAGATGACGATGGCCAGGGCGATCCAGCCCGCGCCCTCGCAGCCCTGGGGGCGCCCCCAGCCCGGCTTGACGGCCAGGGAGTAGGCCGCGCCCGCCAGCCCCACCAAAGCCCCGCCGACAAGGCAGGCCATGAGTCTTGAGAGCCTCACCCTGATGCCGCGCCCGAAAGCCGCCCGGGGCGATTCTCCCACGGCGCGCAGCCGCATGCCTGCACTCGTCTTGTACATCCACCACCAGCACAGCGCGATGGCTGCCAGGCTGATGCTCACCACCGGTGACTGCCGTCCGAGCACAAGGTCCAGCAGCGGCGTTTCGGAGAGGCCGGGAATGCCCCAGTAGCCAAGGCTAGGACCGGGCTGGCGGGAGTAGGAATGGCCAAGGAAATAGGCCAGGTCGCGGGTCAGGAGGGTCAGGATGAACCCCACGGCCAGTTGGGATTGCCCAAGGTAGATGTTGGTCAGGCCGAGCACAAAAGCCACCAGCGCCCCCATGCCCATGCCGCCGAGAGCGCCGATCCATGCGTTGCCCGTGATCGAGGCCAGGGCGAAGGAGGCCATGGCGGAGAGAAGTATGGTCCCGTCCAGGGACAGGTTGATGACCCCGGCCTTCTCGGTGATGGTCTCGCCAAGAGTGGCCAGAACCAGCGGTGCCCCGGCCAGGAGAATACCGGCCATGATGAGCGCGAATTCCTGCATCAGCGTTCCTCCCGGCGACGGGTAATGTAGGTGCGAATGCCCTGGGTGATGAAGACCGAGAGCACCATGAGCCCCTGGATGACGCCGCTTAAGGATGAGTCCAGTCCAAGCTGCAGGGGCAACTGGATCGAACCCACGTTCAGCACGGCAAAAAAGAAACAGATGAAGGGCACCGGCAAGACCCTGAAACCTGCCATCATGCCGATCAGCAGAGCCGTGTAGCCATAGCCGGAGGAAATGCTCGGCAGCAGGCGATGATAGACGCCCAGAACCTGGACAGCCCCGGCCAGTCCGCCCAGGGCGCCGCACAGGGCAAAGGCCTGCAGCATGCGCAGGCGCGGGCTCAAGTTAAAGAGACGAGCGGCTTTGGGGTTCTGTCCCACCGCCCTCAGCCCCAGTCCCCATTGCGTGCGCAGGAGCAGAAAAGCCACCAGCAGGAACGCTGCGCAGGCCAGCCCGAGCGCGGTCCAACTCACGGCGAAGGAGCCTATGCGCTCAAGCCACAAGGAGAGATGCAGGGGCTCGGTCCCGCTCATGGAAGCCATGCCGGGGCGTTTCCAGGGGCCGAAAATGAGCCAGATGGCCATGCCCATGGCTACGAAGTTGAGCCCGAGCCCCGAGAAAATCTCGTGCACCCTGCCGTGAGTTTTGAGTAGGCCGGCCAAAAGCGCCCAGAGCGCTCCTCCGAGCATGCCCGCTCCCAGGGCCAGCGCAATATGCCAAGGGCCGCCCTGATCGAAAGGCATGAGCGCACCGGTGCAGAAAATTGCCCCCAGCACGATCTGTCCTTCTATGCCGATGTTCCACAATCTGGCCGTGAAGGGGATGAGCAGGCCCATGGAGCAGAGCAGCAGCGGGACAAAGACCGTCAGGACCTGCCCAAATTTTGAGGCGGAGCCGAGCCCGCCCACGAAGAGAATGCGCAGGGTCTCAAAGGGCGGAGCGCCGGAGGGCAGGGCCACGAGCACGGTCAGGGCCAGCGCCATGGCGAGTGCTGCGGCGATCCAGAGCAGCTGTTGCAACCATGAGCTATGCGACATGTGCGCTCTCCGGTTTTTTTCCGGCCATGAGGGCCCCAAGGCGATCCACGCTTGCGTCCAGGCGCGGCACGTCGGCCACCAGCTTCCGATCGAAAAAGACCAGCACGCGGTGGCTGTGCTCGATGACTTCGTCCAGGTCCGGTGAAAAGAAGAAAAGGGTCGCGCCGGAAGCGCAACGCCCGCGCAGATGCTCCCAGACCTGTCTGGCCGATCCGGCATCAAGTCCGCGGGTGGGGTGCTCCATGAGCAACAGCGGGGCGTCGTCGGGGATGAGGGACAGGAGCAGGCGTTGCTGATTTCCTCCGGACAGGGCCTTGGCCGGGGTGTCCGGGTGGGCGCGCAGGTCAAAGCGCTCCACACACTGCGACTGGTGAAATTCTTCCAGCCTTGAGGCATGTTCCGGGAAGGCGAGCAGGATGTGGTCGCGGATGGACAGGTCCGGGAAGAGGGCCTGGCTCATGCGGTCCGCAGGCACGAAATGCACGCCTTCATGTCGCAATGACTTGAAATCTGTACGGGTATGCTCGGTTTCGTTGATAATGAGGCATCCTGCAGGCATGCGATCCAGGCCACACAGTCCGCGCAGAAAAAGTTCCTGACCGCTGCCGTCGAGTCCGGCCAGACCGATGATTTCTCCGAGCGCTGCCGAAAGTTTCAATGGCCCCAGATGGTATTTAGGCCCTGCAAAGACTGCTTCGGCCAGCGTCACGCGGTTGCTTTGTCCCGTCTCGGGCATGGAGTTGTTCACGGATTGGGCGGCGGCATCACCGAACATGCGCTGGACCAGCTCTTTGGGATCGTAAGGGGGCGCAAGTCGTGCTTCCAGACGTCCCTGGCGCATGACGAAGATGGCGTCAGCCATTTCCAGCGCCTCGGAGAGCTTGTGCGTGACCAGGATGATGGTGTGTCCTTCCTGACGGGCCAGCCGGGCCAGGAGGTCGAAGAGGCCGCGTTTTTGTTCCGGGGTGATGCCGGTGGTCGGTTCGTCGAGAATGAGCGTCGTGGCTCCGAGGTCGAGCAGCCGCAGCAGTTCCAGCAACTGTCGTTCTCCCACGGTCATGGAGGCCACGGGTTCTTCGGGCAGGAAGCACACGCCCAAATGGTTGGAGAGTTCGCCCAGCCGGTCCACGACCTGTGCCCTGGTCCGGGGCGGACCGCTCAGGCGGAAGTTTTCCCAGACCGGCAAGGCAGGGAAATCCAGGGGGTCCTGATAGAGCATGCCCACGCCCAGGCGCCCTGCCGTGACCGGGGTGAGGCCCGGGTGGGCCTCGCCGCGAACGGATATGACGCCTGAGTCGGGCACGGTATGACCGGCAAGGATGCGCATGAGTGTGCTCTTGCCGGCTCCGTTTTCACCCACCAGGGCGTAGATGCGGCCTGGTTCGAGAGTCAGGCTGATGCCGTCGTTGGCCCGAACCCGGCCGTAGTGCTTGCTGATGTCTTGCAGAACGATCATGTTATTTTGCGCTGGACTGGCCTTCCATGCCCTGCAGCAGTTGCTGCAGAGACCAGATCTGCTCGTCCGTGGCCCCTTCGCCGTCTTTCAGGAAGGGGGTGCCGTCCTGATAGTTCAGGGGGCCGCTGAAGAGGTTGATCTTGTGCGCGCCAAGATCCGCCACGAAGGTATCGAGCCTGGCCTTGTTCTCGCTGGACAGACCCTCGCCGGCCATGAAGCCGATGGTGGATTTGTCGTGATCGTTGATGTCGGCCCAGTGGGGGGCGTCCCACTGGAAGTCCTGCTTCCAGGTGCCGCCCTGTACGGCCGTGGCCTGGCGCAGGAAGGATGGGCCCCAGTTGAAGTAGGGCACACCGACACAGGTCGGACCCTGGCCTTCGCAGGCATGAGCATAGTCGTAAGGGATGGCCCAGGCATCGCGGCCTTGATCGCGCTTCTGGCGCGCCACGGTCACGGCTTCGGGAGTGTCGATGCCGGAGATGACAACGTCATAGCCGCCGTCGAAGAAGGAGCCAGCGACCTGGGCGGGATCCGTGGTCACGCCGGGGATGTTGAACCAGAAACCGATCCAGCTGACCTTGAACTTGAGGTCTTCGGCCTTTCTGCCGAGCACTTCGGTCCATGCATAGCGCGCGCCCAGAAAGGCGGAGGCGGCCAGGCGGCGGGTCTCTTCGTTGATCAACGGTCCCAGGTAGGCGATCTTGCCCGTCTTCGAGGTCAGAGCCGCACTGAAGCCGGCCATCATCTTGCCGTATTCCATGCGTCCGAACAGGTTGCCCAGGTTGGCCGGAGCCTTGCCGGTGAGGACGTCGTCACCGGAGACGTGAACGAAGACCTTGTCCGGGTGCAGGCTCGCGGCTTCGCGGATGCCGTCCTTCATGTCGTCGGAACCGGCGATGATCAGATCAGCGCCTTTTTCCACCAGATCATCGACCACCTGCGGAATGGTCAGACCAGGGCGGTCGGCGGGGTTGACCTTGTCCAGGTAGATGAGCTTGGTGCCGGGCAGTTTTTCCTCGACGTACTTGCCGCCTTCGTACTGGGCCTGACTGTAGCCCTTGTCGTTGTATGGGCCGACCAGGATGAGGCCGATGGTGAGGTCCTTGGCCATGGCCATGGACGGACAGATCAGCAAGGCCATAAGGCCAATGGAGACCAGAAAACGCTTCATGTTTCCCTCCGGATGTGGTGGGCGTGGAGACCACGCGCCGGGATGTGGAATCCGCGAAACGCGGTGTTTGCGGAAGCCGGGTGAAATAGGGGGATGTGCCGGAAAAGTAAATCCCGACTTTGCCACCATGAGCCGCGAAGTCAACAAGAGTATGGCCAGTGGACCGGGGAGAGTTCGGAAGAGTGTATGACACCCAAGGCAATGACGTAGGACGCGTTGCCAAGATCAAGAGAGTGTGTTCAAACTGCGACGAATTCATTCTCCGGATTTGAGAGGGAGCGAGCATGACTGAAGAGAGGGACGCCAACCTGGGATCGCTCAGGGAAGCCTTGTATGCCTTGATGCTTGAAGCCAAGCGCGAAGAGGCCCTGCGGCTGTTGCTCGACCATGCGGAGGCGCGCGGCTTCCAGTCGGCGGTGAGCGATGTGCTCGAACCGGTGCTGGAGAGGGCGGGCGAAGCCTGGCACCGGGAGAATTTGTCCCTGGCCCAGGGCTACGTGGCTGGAAAGATCGCCGAGGACCTGCTGGTGGCCGCGGCCGAATCCGGCGGGGATCTGCCTCTGGATGTCAAGGGACCGGTGGTGATCGGCAATGTTGAGGATGATTATCATTCTCTGGGGCGCAAGATGGTCGCCATTTTTTTGCGCGCAGCCGGATGGAAGGTCATCGATCTGGGCAACGACGTGCCCCCCGGGGAGTTTGTCGATGCGGCCATCGCGCATGGTGCGAGGGTCATCGGAGTTTCGGCCATGATGCTGACCACGGCCGAGAACATTCGAGCCCTGCGGACCGAGATAGAAGCACGGGGCCTTGGCGGCAAGGTCCGACTGGCCGTGGGCGGCGCGATTTTCAAGTTGCGGCCCGAACTGATGCTGGAAGTCGGCGGCGATGGCACCGCCCCCAATGCCATCGAGGCCCCAGCACTCTTCGAGCGGCTTTGGGCCCAAAGTCTCGGGATGGATGCAAAATGACCGGCATGGAGCGTGTGCTTTGCGCCCTGCAAGGGAAACCCGCGGATCGGCGGGCCTTCACGCTGGCCTTGAGCCTTTACGGCGCCAGACTATCCGGATGCCCGACACGTGAATACTATTCCGAGCCGCAACGTTATCTTGAAGGGCAGCGAGAAGTTGTTCGCCTCATAGATCCGGATATCGTGTTCGCCCCTTTTGCCCTGCCCTTCGAAGCTCTGGCTTACGGAGGGGAAGGGATCTGGCTGGATGAATTTCCGCCCAATGTCCGCAAGCCCCCTTTTCTCGGGCAGGACATGCCAAAGCCGCTGGGTGACAAGGTGCTCTGCGCTCCGGGTGTGTCCTACCTGGTCGAGTCCACGCGCCTTTTGGCCGCGGAGTTCGGAGCGTCGAAACCCGTCTGTGCCGTGGCCACGGCCCCGGTGGACCTGCCGGCCATGCTGCTGGGCATCGAGGGCTGGCTTGAAACGCTGCTCTTCGACCCTGAGCGCGCCGCGCGTCTGATGGATCTGGCCGAGGAGCATTTTCTGCGTATGATCGCAGCCTTTTTCGCGGCCGGCGCCGCCTTTGTGGTGGTTCCGGTCATGTTCGCCAATCTGCGTCTGGTTACTCCGGCCCTGCTCGAAGAGACCGTCCTCCCCGCCCTGGCCCGGGCTTTCGGACAGACCGGGGGGCCGCTTGTCTACCATCATGGCGGCAACCGCATCCTCGACCACCTCCAGCGTTTCTCGAGCCTCCCGAAGGTGGCCGGTTTTCTGCTCGATCCGCGCGACAGCGTGTCCCTGGCCCGGGAAACCCTGGGTCCGCAGCGGCTCATGCTCGGCAATGTGAATGGCCCCGGCCTGGCGCGCATGCATCCGGACAAGGCGTATGCATCCGTGTCCGCGCTTCTGGCCGAAAGGGCATCGGACAGGGCTTTCGTGCTGGCCTCGTCGCATGCGGACATCCCTTTCGACACCAGCCCGGAGACCTTGTTGGCTGTGCGCAAAGCGGTCATGGACGCAGGAGAGGTCGCATGAAAGACATCCTGGCCCTGACCTGCGGTATTTTTCAGGCGGAAATGCAGCGCCTGGCTCCGCGATTTCCCCGTTTGCGCTTCGTTTTGGCCGATTCCATGCTGCATATGCGCCCGGACTTGCTCCAGAGCCGTATCGACGACGAGCTCGCAAAGCATCCGCCAGGCAAGACGCTTTTCATTTATGGGGACTGCACCCCGCGCATTGTGGAGCTGTCCCGCAAGCCTGGCTTTGCCAAGACCACGGGCATCAACTGCTGTGAAATCCTGCTTGGACGCGAGGAGTATCGCCGCTTGCGCAAGGCCGGAGCATTTTTTTTCCTGCCGGAATGGACGCTGCGCTGGAGAGATGTCTTCGAGCGCGAACTGGGCTTTGCGGGCGGGCGCGGGGCCGGGGAGATGCTGCGTGAAGTGCATAACAAGTTTATCTATCTGGACACCGGGGTCATGCCTGTGCCAGAGGCGCTTCTGGATGAAATCAGCCGGGAACTGGAGATGCCAATGACCGTTCTTGCGGTGGGACTTGACCGATTGGAGCTAAACATCGCTAACGCCCAGGAGCAGCTCGATGCCCAGTGATGCCGGAGAGCCCCGGGCCTTTTACCAGCTTTTCGCCGATCTGGCTTCGGGCACCCTTGAGCATGTAACGGATCCGGTGAAGTGCGCCGAGTATGTGGCGTCGCAGGTCCGGGAGCTTCTGGGGGTCAAGGCCGTGGGCGTGGTCGCCTGCCAGGGGCATGGCAAGCCCCATCGTCTCCTGGCCGTGCGTCCCTTGAGGCAGGAGACATTGTTCAAAAGCGTTGAGATCGATCAGCTCATCCACGAAAGTCATGCCTCGCCCCTGGCCATGACCGTAAGCCCGGAGGACCAGACCGTACCGGGCAGGTTGTTGCAATCCCTCGGCCTGTCGGATTCCGTGATCGTGCCATTGCGTGTCGGCAGCGAGATGATCGGAGCGCTGGTTCTGCTCGGACTTATGGATTCGTACGGGGTCGAGACCATCGTGCACAGCCTCGATCGATTGTCCTCCCTGCTGGCGCTGATCATGCGTCAGGCGGATCAGTATCGCGATCTGGAGTTGGCCGTGCGCGAGCGCACCGCCGAGCTGCAGGCCACGCGCGACCGCCTGGAAGAGCAGCATGCCTTTTTGTCGACCCTTCTTTCGAGCCTGCCCAATCCAGTGTTCGTGCAGGATGTGCATGGCCGGATCCTGCGGTGCAACGATGCTTTCTCCGCTCTGCTGGGAACGCCCGAGCGCGAACTTGTCGGTGAGCATGAATCCCGGTTCCGGGCCGCCTTTGTTCTGGAGCCCGCCAAAAACGCAGACCCGGGGATGGAAGAGTTCGAGTGTCGGGCGGTTGACGGCTGCATGCGACGCATGCTGGCTTCCCGCGCGCAATTTCATACCAGTCAGGGGCAACTGGCCGGATTCATAAATGTCCTGACCGATGTCACGGATCTGGCCGCCGCTCGGCTGGAAGCTGAAGCCTCCAGCCGAGCGAAATCGGAATTCCTGGCCAACATGAGTCATGAGGTCCGCACTCCGTTGAACGGCATCGTCGGCATGCTGCAGCTCCTTAGCCAGACCTTTCTGGATGCTGAGCAGAAGGAGTTTGTTTTCACGGCCATCCGGTCATCCAAGCGCCTGACCCAGCTTCTGACCGACATCCTCGAGATTTCGTGCATCGAGGCGGGCAAACTGGCCGTTGCCGCGCAGGAATTTCACTTTGTGGACCTGCGCGACTCCGTGCGCGACCTCTTTGCCATACCGGCCAAGGCCAAGGGAATTGAACTTGCGTTCGAGGTCGACGAGGCCATCCCGTCGCATGTGGTGGGCGACGAAGGCCGCTTGCGGCAGATTCTTTTCAATCTGGTAGGCAACGCCACGAAGTTCACATCCCGGGGAAGTGTCCAGATTCTGGCCCGACGTGTGGATGTAGGCACAGAGATGTTCGTCGAATTCACGGTCAAGGACACCGGCGTGGGCATCCCCCGCGAGCGCCAGGATGACATATTCAACGCCTTCACCCAGGTCGACGGGTCGGCCGTACGCGCGCACGGTGGCGTCGGGCTGGGGCTGGCCATCGTCAGACGTCTGGTGGACATGATGGGCGGGTCGATAACGGTTCAGAGCGAGCTAGGGCAGGGCACGACCATGACCACAAGGATTCCGCTTATCCCTGGCCCGACGGTGTGCGAGTTCCGGGAGAAGCCCCCTCTGCCCGTGGTCCGGGGCAAGCGCATCCTGGTGGTGGAGGATGACCCCATCAATCAGCTGGCCCTGACCCGGATGGTCAAGAAGCTCGGTCATTTTCCGGCCCTTGCCGGCAACGGCCGGGAAGCTCTGGGCAAGTTGGCTCTGGACGATTTCGATTGCGTGCTCATGGATATCCAGATGCCGCTCATGGACGGGCTTGAAGCCACCGGCAGAATTCGTTCCGGAACCATTGAGCGCGTGTCCCGGGAAATTCCGATCATCGCCCTGACCGGACACGCCATGCCCGGAGACCGTGAACACTTCCTGGAGTGCGGCATGACGGCCTATCTTTCCAAACCCGTGGACATGGATTCCCTGGCTCGCCTCATCGCCGAGGTTATGGCCGGAGGCGTCTGACGGCATTGCTGCGTTTTTTTGGGGTGAGTTTTCCGCTACGAGTTTATGCGTATTGTCTCTTTCAAGCTCCGCAAATACCCAACCTGCGAATGATGCGCTTTTTCCCTTGGCTGGATAGTGAAATTCGAACGCACTGAGGTTATTTCATGAGATGGATGCAAATTGCCACACACAGAACGTATTTACTTTTTCTAACTCTGCTTTTTCTTGTAGAGTTTATTTTTTTGGCCGTTGATCCGCACGACAGGAAGGATTGGATTCTGGAAAATGTTCTTGTCTTCATGTTTTTCATTTTTTTGTTTCTTACCGTAAAGAAATTTCCTCTCTCCAGGATTTCCTACACGCTTATTTTTATTTTTCTGGCCATCCACGAGATCGGATCCCATTACACGTATTCGGAAGTTCCATACGATGCCTGGTATTCGTCCATCTTCGGCGCGACCTTCAATGAGATTGTAGGCTGGGAACGCAACAATTTCGACCGCATCGTGCATTTTCTCTACGGCCTGCTGCTGGCCTATCCCATTCGCGAGGTCTATTTTCGTGTCGCCCAGGCGGACGGGTTCTGGGGTTATTTCCTGCCGCTCGATTTCGCCATGTCGACCTCCATGCTCTATGAACTCATCGAGTGGGGAGCGGCGGAGTTCTTCGGCGGGGACCTGGGCATCGCCTATCTGGGCACTCAGGGGGATGTCTGGGACGCGCACAAGGACATGCTCCTGGCCAGCATCGGCGCGCTCATCGCCATGCTCATCACCCTGGGGCTGAACATGTATCTGCAGAAGGATTTTGCCCGCGAGTGGTCCCGCAGCCTGACGGTCAAGCATCCCGAACCCCTGGGAGAGGACGAGATCTTGCGCATGCTGGAAGGTCAGCGCGGCAGCGATCGGTCCTAGCTTTCTTCAGTGCAAGGTTGTTGTCCGCTGGTCCTGAGGGTCGGCGGGCTTTTTGTCGTCCGCTGCCGGGCGGACTAGCCGAATCGCCTGCGGAAGATGATCACCGCGATGGTCAGTGTCCCCGCCGCGATGACCAGCAGCGGGATGGCGCTTTCCAGTACGAAGGCGGCTGAGACGTCTTTGAGGAAGATGCTTTTCACGATGACGATGAAATGCCGGATGGGATTGATCCAGGTGGCGGTCTGCAGCCACTGGGGCATGTTCTCGACCGGCGAGGCATAACCCGAGAGCAGGATGGCCGGCATGATGAAGGCAAAAGCCCCGAGAAAGGCCTGCTGCTGGGTGGCGCAAATGGCGCTGATGAAGAAGCCGACGCCGACCAGGGCCGCGAAGTAGAGCACGCTGCTGGCGTAGATGAGGGCAAGGGAGCCCGACAGGGGTACCTTGTACACGAAGATGGCGGCCACGATAATGACCGTGGCCTGGAACAGGCCTACCATCAGCACGGCCGAGGCCTTGCCGATCATGATCATTTCCGGGGTCAGGGGGGATACCAGGAGCTGGTCCAGGGTCCCCTGTTCCCGTTCCCTGGCCACGGACAAGGCGGTCAGGATGAGTGCGCTCACGGTCAGGATGATGGCCACGAGGCTCGGAAGGATGAACCACTGGTATTCGAGGTTCGGGTTGTAGCGATGGCGGATGACCAGTTCCGACGCAGGGGGGTGCCCTGCGGCCAGGTTTTGTTCATTGAAATACTGGGTGGTGATGTCCTGGATATAGCTGGCCGCGATCTGGCTGCTGTTGGAGCGTCGGCCGTCGAGGAGCAGCTGCATCGGAGCGGGGAGGCCTGCCGCCGCCTTGCGCGAGAAGTCCGGCCCGAAGCGGACCACCGCGATGGCCTCCTGGTTGTCCAGTGTCCTTTCGATCTGCCCCGCTCCGGACAGGTGGATGATTTCGGTGAAGGCCCGGGCGCTGGCGAAGCGCTGGATCAGTTCCACCGAAGACGCGCCCCCGTCCTCGTTCAGCACGGCCAGGGTGTTGTTCTTCACTTCAAGGGTGGCGGCCAGGGGGAAGAGGATCACCTGCATGAGGACTGGGATGACCACAAGCTTGCGGCTTTGCGGATCGGCCAGAAGAATCTGCAGCTCCTTTCTGATGAGGGCCAGGATGCGGCGCAGCCAGATCATGCGTCCAGCCTCCGTACGGTCTTGCGTGCGGTCAGGGCCAGAAAGAGAACGCTCGTGCCCGTCAGGAAGAGGATGTCGGGGAGCAGGATTTCCCAGACGTCACCGGCCAGGAAGATGGTCTGCAGGGAGCTTACCAGATAGCGCGGCGGCAGCAGATAGGTCAGGGCGCGCACGGTCGCGGGCATGCTGGCGATGACGAAGAACGCACCCGAGAGCATGACGGCGGGGAGGAAGGCCACGTTCAGGGTGGTCTGGGCGCTGTCGAACTGGTTGCGCATGACCGAGGAGATCAGAAGACCGATGCCGAGCATGCTGAGCAGGAAGACCGTCGTGACCAGGACGAGCGCGCCCACCGAGCCCCGGAAGGGCACTCCCATGAGGTGCACGGCGCTCAGGGCCACCACGGACATGGAGATCATGCCCAGCACGTAATAGGGCAGGAGCTTGGAGAGCAGCAGTTCGGTCCTGGTCACCGGAGAAGCCAGCAGGGCTTCCATGGTCCCGCGTTCCCATTCGCGGGCGACGACCAGGGACGTCAGCATGGCGCCGATGACGGTCATGATGATGGTGATGGAACCGGGGATGAGATAGTGCCTGCTTATGGCCGCCGCGTTGTACCAGTACCGGACCTCCAGCCTTGCGCCCTGGACGGCTTCCCGGCCCTGATCCTTGGCTCTGGTGAGAAGCCACTCCTGCCAAACGTTCTTCATGAACGCAGCCACGAAATTTGCCGTGTTCGGTTCGGCTCCGTCGGTGATGACCTGGATGGGCGCCGTTTCCCGGCCCTGGTCCACGATGCGGGAAAAATCCTGAGCCAGGACCGTGTAGCCCCGGATGGCCCCGGTTTCGAGCAGGGCGTCGAGTTCGGCGCGGCTGCCGGGATGTATTTCGAAATAGGTCGAGCCTGTCAGCTTCGCCACGAATGAAGCCGCAGCCGGCCCTCCGTCCTCGTCGCACAGGCCCATGCGCAGGCGGGTGGTGTCCAGGTTGAGGCCGTAGCCGAAGATGACGAGCAGAATCATGGGCAGGATGAAGGCGATGACGCCGCTGCTCGGGTCGCGCAGAATTTGCCGGGTTTCCTTGATGCACAGGGCGGAGAGCCTTCGCAAGGATACGGATTTCACGTGGCCTCCTGTCTGTGTATGAGTTCGATGAAGGCGTCTTCCATGGTTGGGTCGGGCAGGGCGGTGGAGGCCACCTGGGCCTTCAGGTCGTCCGGCGGAGCCAGGGCGATGAGCTTGCCGTGATAGACCAGGCCGATGCGGTCGCAGTATTCGGCTTCGTCCATGAAATGGGTGGTGACCATTACCGTGACCCCTTTTTCCACAACGCCGTTGATGTGATTCCAGAACTCGCGGCGGGTCAGGGGATCGACGCCCGAGGTCGGTTCATCGAGAAAAAGGATGTCCGGCTCGTGCATGGCGGCGCAGGCCAGGGCGAGGCGCTGCTTGTAACCAAGGGACAGGTCGTCCGTGGTGACGCCCAGGAACTGCTTCAGATGGAAGGACTCGATCATCGACTCCACGGCCTGCCGTTGCCGGGTCCGCGAGAGCCCATACACCCCGGAAAAGAATTCGAGATTCCGGCGTACGGTGAGCTTGCCATAGAGGGAGAATTTCTGGGCCATGTAGCCCAGACGTTCCCTGGCCCTGGCCGGGCTGTGGCGCAGGTCGATGCCCATGACTTCGGCCCGCCCGGAGGTGGGTTTGAGCAGGCCGCACATCATCTTGAAGGTGGTGGATTTGCCCGCCCCGTTGGGTCCCAGGAGTCCGAAGATTTCCCCTTGCCTGACCTCGAAGCTGACATGGTCCGTGGCCGTGAAGTCGCCGAAGGTTTTTGTGAGATCTTCGGCCATGATCAGGCTTTCGCGGATTTCGGGCCGCGGCTGCATGGACGCGGCCAGGGCGGACTCTCCCCCCGGACCGCCGCCGAGCAGGTCGATGAAGGCGTCCTCGAAGCGAGGGGAGACCTCCTTCCATTGGACCGGGCCGGGGATATCGAGAGCCTGGGGATCGGGACGGGCAGCGCCGTCTTTCAAGACGACGCGCAGGTTTTGTCCCTGGATGACTCCGTCGCTGACTTCCGGTTGGCGGAGCAGGGTCGCCAGCGCCTGCCGTCTGCGTCCTTCCACGCCGCCAAGGTGCAGGCAGCGTCCCCGCAGACGGCTGGTGAGGTCGCCCGGCTTGCCGGAGAAAAGCAGGCTCCCCTCGCTGAGCAGGAACACCTCGTCGCACGCTTCCGCCTCGTCGAGGTAGGATGTGCTCCAGACCACGGCGATGCCCTGGTCGGCGAGTTCGTGTACCATTTTCCACAGTTCGCGACGGGAGATGGGGTCGACTCCGACTCCGGGTTCGTCGAGCAGGAGCAGTTCCGGCGTGCCAAGCAGGGCGCAGGCCAGGCCGAGTTTTTGCTTCATGCCGCCCGAGAGCCGTCCGGCCAGGCGTTTCGTGAACTTCTGCAGATCGGTGAAGGCCAGAAGTCGTGCGAAGGTTTTCTCGCGCTCCTCTCCGGTTACGTCGCGCAGGTCCGCATGCAGGGTCAGGTTTTCCATGACCGTAAGATCTTCGTAGAGGCCGAATTGCTGCGGCATGTAGCCCACTCGCAGACGTAGTTCTGGAGCGGCCACGGGTTCCCGGCCGAGCACCGTCAGGGTGCCGCTGTCGGGGCGTAGCAATCCGGCCATGAGACGCATGAGGGTTGTCTTGCCTGCGCCGTCGGGTCCGGCGATGCCGGTGATGATTCCGGATTCGATGGAGCCCGAGATGCCGGCAAGAGCGGGTGTGTCCAGACCGGGGAAGGATTTGCCGACTTCAATGAGGCTGACTGCGGCCATGTTCAGTCCGCCAGCTTCACGGTGACGGGCATGCCCTGCCGGAGTCCTTGGTCCGCGTCCAGCACGACCACCCGGAAACGATAGACCAGCGCCGTGCGCAGTTCTTCGGTTTCCACGGATTTGGGCGTGAACTCCGCCCGTGGCGAGACGTCTCCGATTTGACCTTGGTAGGGTTCCGAGCGGGAATCGGTGAAGACCAGCACCTTGCGGCCGGGATGAACGAGGCCAAGCTGCGGTTCGGGCGCATAGGCCCGGACGCGAACGGGAGAATCAAGGCTTACGGTGAGCGCCGTGCTTCCGGCCTGCACGATGCTGCCCGGTTCCACGACCCTGGTCAGGGCCACGCCCGCCTCGGGTGCGGTGAGCACCGTGTCGGCAAGTTGCGTGAGGGCCTGGGACAGTGCTGCGCGGGCGGCCTCCAGGCTGGCCTCGGCCTGCCTGATCTGTTCGGCGCGCGTTCCTGCCAGGAGCAGATCGAGGGCAGCCTTTGCGCTGCCCCTTCTGGCCCTGGCCGCTTCAAACGTGGACCGTGCGGTGTCGAAATCCTGCCTGGCAACGGCTCCGCTGGCGACGAGCTGACTCTGGCGTTCGAAGATGAGGCGGGCGTTCTCGTATGTGGCCTCGGTTGCCGCCAGGTTTTTGCGGGCCTGCTCGATATCTTCGGGGCGTGCACCGCTGCGCAGTTCCATCAGCCGGGCCTCTATCACGCGGGTCTCGGCCTCGGCCTGATCAACGGCGTTCTGAAAAGGTTCGGCATCGAGCCTGGCCACGACTTCGCCTGCCCTGACCTCGTCTCCTTCTTCCTTTAAAACTTCCCGGACTTTTCCGCTGACCCTGAATCCGAGTCGCACTTCGCGGATGTCGACGTTGCCGTGGAAGACAGGCGGTGTGTTGTTGTGCGCGGCGCGCTGGGTGTGCCACAGGTACCAGCCGCCGGCGACCGTGGCCAGGAGAAGAAAAAATACAAGGATGCGTTTCACGATGGATATTCCGGTTGAGGTTCAGCTTGGGCGTTCAGTCCGGCCACGAAGATGTCGAGATTCTCGGCCAGCATGTTGGCCACTTCGGCCGCGCGGGAAGCATCGTACGCATTCCAATCCATGCGCCGAAGCAGGGTTTCCCGCGCCATGACAAAGGATTGCAACTGGCCGATGAGGGCGTGAGCCCGGAGCACTGCGCGGGGTGACTCCGGCTCGTCGCCCGTGATTCGGGCCAGAATGCGCGAGATCATGCAGTGCAGCGGTTCCACGGTGTCACGGTAGAGGGCTTCGAAGGCGGCCGTGGGCTGGGTCTGCTCCCGGACCATGAGCATGGCGAACTGGGCGGCCTTGGCGTCGGTCAGAATGCCCAGCGCGAAGCTGCGCTGGATGCGTTTGAGCAACGCCACTGCCTGTTCGGGTTTCGTGTCCGCTTCGTTCAGGGATTCCCAGGCCTGCCGGGCCTCGTGCACATGGTTGCGGAAGAAGCGCATCACCGCGTCCAGCACGGCGCCGTACAGGCCCTCCTTGCCGCCGAAGTAATACGTGATGGCCGCGGAGTTCTGCCCCGCGACCCGGGCGATTTCCCGAATGGTCACGCCATCCAGGCCCCGATCGGCGAAGCACTGCAACCCGGCTTGAAGGAGACTGGCCCTGGCGCGATCGGCCCGACTGGGCGTGGATTCGTGAAGAAGGTCAATGTTCATGACGGATTTTATAAATCAAGCGATTGTATCAATCAAGCGATTGATTAATTTTGCGGTCGTGGCGCCGAAGTACGGGGCGAGTCTTTGCTGTTGCAGTGTCGAGGAGAGGGATGGAGCCAGTGCGGCCGCGGCGCCGCTGGTTCCGGGCAAGGGCCGCCGAAACTCCCTCGCGGGCCTCGTAGGGTTTCTCCGTCGCGTTTGGCGCGGCAGGCCTGGGCATGGCAAGGGGCGACGGATAAACCGACGATGCCTGGCTCGGTCAGACAGTCGTCGTCCCTTGTCCGGAACCGGCGGCGTCGCTTGGGTGGGGCACTGGACAGGTCACGAAATGAACTGTTTGGATTGCTGGCGTTTCTTTGCCAATAATGCACTCTCAAGTCGACATTGCGAGAAGTCTTCGACGAAGCATTCCATCTTTTGAGCTGTTGCCTCTTCTTGGATGGATGGATTTCTCGCTGAGTTTTCAGGTCGTGCTTCGCTGGTCCTTGCGCGCGGCTGAAACGCGAAACGCCCGGGAAACCGGGCGCTTCGTTTGGTGAGAAGAGGGAAGGGCTAGTCGAAGGCCTTGTCCACGGTCCAGACTTCCCAGACTTTGCCGACCAGGCCCGGGCCGGGGCTCAGAACCGGCTTGCCGGGCCTCCAGCCGGATGGGGTGGCCTTGGTGCCCTTGCTCTCGCGCACCAGCTGGAAGGCTTGAATCTGGCGCAAGGTTTCGTTTACGTTGCGGCCTACCGGAGGAGTAAGCACCTCATAGGCCTGTACGTTGCCGTCCGGGTCGATGAGGAAACGGCCGCGCACGTCCACGCCGCCGGCCTCGTCATAGATGCCGTACATGCTGCCCACCCTGCCGCCGCCGTCGGACAGCATGGGGAAGGGCACGGTCTTTGCCGTGATCATCTTTGAAAGTTCGTCGTCGACCCACATCTTGTGCACGAACATGCTGTCCGTGCTCATGGACAGGACCTGAACGCCCAGCTTTTCGAACTCCGCGTGCTTCTCGGCGACCGCCGAGATTTCGGTCGCTCAGACAAAGGTGAAATCACCTGGATAAAAGCACAGGACCACCCATTTCCCGAGGAATTCGGACAGCCTGACGTTGGTGAACCCGCCGTTGAAATAGGCCGGGGCCGAGAAGTCGGGGGCTTTCTTTCCTACCTGGATCATGGGGCGTGCTCCTTGGACTGGTGTTGCTGGTTGAACGGTTTCTTCCGGCGTCTGCTCCACATCAGCTGTTGGTCTGGTGCAGCCTGCCGCCAATTCTTCTCCCATCACTGACCTCCGTGGCTTGTATTGATGATAACGATAGTTCTTTCCAAGACGGATAGCTTTACCATATTTAAATGGAATCGAAAGGACAAGGTCCTTGGCGATATTTCATCAATCAATGAGGGAAATAGTTTGCCAGTGAAATCGGGAGGCAAAAAAGGGGGGCTTCGGCGTTGTGCCGAAACCCCCGTGCAAGGTCGGGAAGACGGATTGACTAGCTGGCGGCAGGAGCCGGGATAAGGCGCTTGTTGCCTTCCCAGATCTTTTCGGCCTTTGGGTTGACTTTGAGATACTTGAGCCACTGGTGGCTGGCCATGTGCTCGGGATTCATCTGCAGTTCGCGGCTGTGCTTCATGATGGGCGGCACCAGATCCTTGATGTCCCCGGACAGGGCCTGGGCCGTGGTGAAGGCCGCCGCCTTGATGGCGATGTCCACGGCCTTCTGGCTGAACTGCTGGGACTTGGCCAGGGTGTCCAGGGCCTTGGCCGGGTTGTGGAAGCCGACGCTGTTCTCGGCGGAGACGTAGTCCCAGAAGAACTGGCCCTTGCGGCACATTTCGCGGGCATCGATCATGAGCTGGGCGTAATCTGCCGGTTTTTCGCCCTGGAATTCATCGGCCATGCGAATTGCCTCATGCGCCTTGACCGAGATGTCCTGGGCGGCCATGAGCTGCTCCCAGACCTTGTCCTGGGTGTAGATGACCCGCTGCTTCAGATACTCGGGGCTCTTGTCCGTATGGCACTGGCGGCAGGCCTTCATGTCCGGGTCTTTCAGGGGCGAGTTCCAGTGATGGTTGGACATCTTCTTCTTGCCGTCGAGACGGGTGTAGCTCATGTGGCAGTCGGCGCAGCTGACACCGGCCGCACCATGCACGCCATTATACCAGGTTTCGTACTCAGGGTGCTGGGCCTTGAGCATGGGGGTCTTGGACACGGGATGAACCCAATCCACGAAGTTTCCTTCGAAGCCGGGGATGGTGGTGTCGCCGTGGCCTTTGTAATAGGCGTAAATCTGCTCGGGGTCCTTGCCCTCAGCCCAGGGGAAGACGGGCTTCTTGGGCGTGCCCTGGCCCTTGTCCGTGAAGTAGTATTCCACATGACACTGGCCGCACATGAGCGCGCGCTGTTCGTTGCGGGAGAGGGTCTTGAAGTCTTTGCCCTCTGCCTTCAAGTGGTCCTGCAGGGGTACGGAGTACAGGCGCAGTTCCATGTTGGCCGGGTCGTGGCAGTTGGCGCAGCCAATGGTGTTGTCGTCCATATCAATCTGTTCGCGGAACTGGTTGAAATCCTTGGCCCAGAATTCGTCGCCGTACTCCCCGACCCATTCGTTCATCTTGGCGGTCTTGCAGTTCCAGCAAGTGGCGGGCAGTCCGGCCTTCTCGTCGTAGCGGTTCAGACGGTCGATGTGCAGGATGTCCTTGATGGCGTAGGTATGTCCGCGTGCTGCCTTGTATTCGTAGCTGAACGCGTAGCCGAGCCAGAGGTTCTTCAGGTAGGGCTGGGCGTGCTTGTAGCCTTCGGGCAGGGGATTTACGTTGTCGTGCTTGTTGTAGGCGACAGATCCCCCGTACTCGGTCATGATCTCGGACTCGTTGTTGCGCAGGAATGTTTCATAATGGAGCGGAAATTCAGCCTTGAAGGCGGAGTTCTTGATCTCGTCGGATTTGAGTTTGGTCTTGAATTCCGGAGCTTTCGGTTCGGTGGCTTCGGAACAAGCACTCAAGGCCAGGGCGCAGCCCACGGCCAGCAGGGCAATAAGGGATCGGGTGTTACGCATCGGCGGCACTCCTTTTGGCTACGGGGATTTTGGGAGAATGGGGCACGTGGCGGTGGCAATCGGTGCAGAACTTCTTGCTTTGCATAACAACCGTGGAAGTCGTCGCACCGTGGCAACGCTGACAGTTTTCCTGGGTCACTTCCCTGGTTTCCTCGCCCGGATGAATGAGGTCAGGGATGGTCTTTGTCACCGTGGCCAGGATGTCCCGGGTGCCTTCCTTGGTCTTGAACGGGATCTTGGCCGCCAGATTGTGCGGCGCGTGGCATTCGTTGCAGGCCAGTTCGGCGTGGACCGACGTCTTGTGCGTAAAGGCTGCTTCCGCCATCGAATGGCAACTGCCGCAGAAACTGGCCTGGTCCGTCGCGGTCATGGCCAGCGCCGCCCCAACCGTGACCACGATGCCCGCTATGGCCGGAGGCAGGGCGAACCGCCATCCCCGTCCGCTGGATGCATCTTTTTTCCGGGTCATACTCCCTCCTGTGAAAGGTACTATGGGATCAACATGGATTGCCTGCACACCGCGAGTTTTCAATTTGGTGCCGACATTTATACTTGCTGGTTATCATGAATATATCGTGAGTGGGTGGTAAAAGTTGTAACAGAACTGAAACTTGTGTATCGGATAATTCGTGCGCAAGGGGTGTCGCGCTTGGCAGGGACTTTGTTTTTCGGGAATGTTTTTTAATGGATAATGCCCATGACGCAGCAACGAATTTTGATCATCGATGACGACGCGGACATTGTGAAAACGGTGTCCGCCAATCTGGAACTGGACGGCTTTGAGGTGTCAAGCGCGCCTACCGGAAACCAGGGGCTTGCAGCTTTGCAAACGCAATCGCCCGATTTGGTCCTGTTGGATTTGAACCTGCCCGACATAGACGGGATCAAGGTCTGTCAGATTCTGCGCCGGGAGAGTGGGGTGCCGGTGATCATGCTCTCGGCCCGGGACACGGTCGCCGACAAGCTGCTGGGACTCGAGTGCGGTGCCGACGATTATCTGGTCAAGCCCTTCAACGCGCTGGAACTTTCCGCCAGGATACGAACCGTGCTGCGCAGAGTGCATCGCTGCGAGCCGGCCAATTTGAATCGCCACGGAGATATTGTTCTTGATTACCGAAACCATCAGGCCACGATTCAGGGCCGCGAGGCGAGCCTGACCCGCACCGAGTTTTCCCTGCTTGAGCTTTTTATCACCCATCCCGGCGAGACCCTGTCCCGGGATTTCATCCAGAGTCAGAACTGGGGTGATTCAAAGCTCTATTCCCACAGCCGGGCCGTGGACGTGCATGTTCAACGGCTGCGCAAAAAGATCGAAGCCAACCCTCAGACCCCGCGTTTCATTCTGACCGTGTCCGGAGTCGGTTACAGATTCGAAGCGAACCCGGGATAGGCTGCGGGCTTTCGTGGATTTTTGGCCAAAAAAAAGCCCGTCAGGTGACGGGCTTCATCGCGATCGTAGTGTTCTGCTTAGTAGCGTGAACGGCTATCGGAGCGGCTTTCACGGGGCTGCGCTTCGTTGACCTTCAGGTTGCGGCCCTGGCAGTCGGTTCCGTTCAGCGCCTGGATGGACTTGCGTGCACCTTCGTCATCCATTTCCACGAAGCCGAAGCCACGGGAACGACCGGTTTCACGATCTTCAATGACGTGGGCAGAGCTGACCTGACCGTACTGGGAAAACATGGCGTGCAGATCTGCATCAGTGGTCGACCAGGACAAATTTCCAACATAGATGTTCTTAGACAAGACAGTAACTCCAAAGAAAAAAAAGTAAAAAGAAAAACTCTGTTCCTGCGGAAAACAGCTACCGACAGGATTGCGAAACAATGAAAGTGGATTCAGTCTTGAATTCAGGATTTCATTTCCGCCAAAGTCAGTAGTCACTAGGTGGCGCCGAATTTAATGTCAACGTTTATTATTTTTATTTTTTCCGGAAAACAATGTTTCATGACTCAAAATGCATGCAATGGGCTTGAATAGATCGTTTAATTGTTTTTCAAAGTTATTTTGTGCCCAGAGCATCAGTTCCTTTTTTATGATGTTTGATCGGCGCGCCCCCATGCCAGGTCGATTCCGTCCTGTTTTTCTGCCGGTTGGTCACTCCATCCTCAGGCGTCTGGACATGGCAGGGTGAAGATGAAGATGCTGCCGCCTTCCGGATTGTCCTCGACCCAGATGCGTCCACCGTGAGCGCGTACGATCTGGCTGCAGATGGACAGCCCGAGGCCGGTGCCACCCGGTTTGCCGGAATGACCGGAAGATGGGGCGGTGTGAAATTTTTTGAAGATGGCCTCGCGGTCATTGACCGGAATGCCTGGGCCCTGGTCGCGGACCTGGATTCTGAGTTCGATCGCCGTGCGCGTAACGACGAAGCTGACGAGTCCGCCCCTGGGAGAATACTTGATGGCGTTGTCCGTCAGGTTGACGATGACCTGCTCAATGCGTTCCACGTCCACCCTGGCGGTCATGGGACCGGGCGAAAGAAAGTGCAGGCGCAGTTCGCGCTCTTCCGCCAGCGGGGTCATGATCTCCACGATTTCTCCCACCAGTTCGGACATATCCGCCGGTCCGAAGTTCCACTCGATCTTGTCCGCCTCGATGCGTGTAATGTCGAAGATGTCCGTGACCAGGTGCACCAGGCGGCGCAGGTTCTTGTCCATGATCTGGAGGTAGTCCTGCCTGTCGGAGGCGGTCTCCGTGCGGCGCAGGTAGTCAAGCCCGCCCCGGATGGAGGTCAGCGGAGAGCGCAGTTCGTGCGACATGGTGGCCAGGAATTCACTCTTCAGGCGGTCCAGGGTTTTGAGCTCCTCGTTGGCCAGGGCCAGTTCGTTGGTCGCGCTTTGCACTTCTTCCTCCAGCCTGTCCCGTCCCTCCCGCAGTTTGGCGCTCATGCTGCCGAGAGCCTGTCCGACCCGGTTCATTTCATCGCTGCTGTCGATGTTAATCCGTTCCGGAAACTGTCCACGGCTGATGCCCTCGGCCACGTTCTCCAGCGCGCTCAGTGGCTTGAGCACAAGGTGCCGGACCAGAAAATAAAGGGTCAGCACCGTCAGTACGATGAGCGCCAGAGCCGAGGAGAAGAGCTGCAACTTGCTACTGCTCAGGGAGTCGAGCACATGTTGAACGGGCAAGTGGATGCTCAGGCACCCGCTGACGGTTCCGCTTGTGTAGTTTTTGTGGCAGGACAGGCATGTCTCGTCGACATAGAGGGGGGCTGAATACTGGAAGATTGCCTCTCCGTCATGATCGGCGAGGGAGTAGTATTCCGTGTTTTCTCCCTGGGAAAAGCTTTTGATGGCCGCCTGTTCAAATTCGTCAGGTCTGTTTTCCGGATTCATGGGCGCTATGCCCGCCAGACGGAAGCGATAGAGATTCTGTTTGTAGGAATAGAGGGAGAGTTGCTTGGTGATCATGGAGGGGGTGAAGCGTTGCAGAACTCCGCGCTCCGTGGGCAGTAGATCGGAGTAGAACCCGCCGCCGCCCTGTGCGCCGGGAGTGTCCTGTCGGAGAAAGACGCCTTGGCTGTCCGAAACCCATTGGCGCGTCAGGATGATCTGCCTGGTCAGGACACGGGCCTGATTGACCACCTGGGACCAGGCCTGCCGCTCTTCGGCCAAGCCCTGCCACAGAAAGATGATGCCAAGGAGCGGCACGACGATGCAGATGATGGCCGACACGAATTTGAACTGGAGCGAACCCTTCAAAGCGCGCATGATTATTCCTCCCGGTCCGCAGATGAGCCGAGATGCCTTGTCTCGTCAATGTCAGCGCAAAAATTCGAGTCGAGAACGCAAATTTTTTGCCCTGTGGAAATTGACAAGCATATCTTGACATGGGCGGATGACTCTGGATATTTATTGACACGATAAAAATTAAAAAAATGTCTCTGTGTGTTCTTTGGCTGACCTGCTGAGTCCCCGCCGCCCCCCGGAATTCGGGTCATCCGTACGGGGATGATGGTGATCCACATTCATTTTTTCGGTTCTGCCGAATCGAGGAGGCCCTATGTATTTTGAAACCGCCGGAATTGAAGTTTCCCTATGGCTCCCCCCATTGGCCGCATTTGTCGTATCTTTTTTCACCTCCATGGGTGGGGTTTCCGGAGCGTTTTTGCTCCTGCCTTTCCAGATGTCCTTTCTCGGATACACCGCGCCTTCGGTCAGCGCCACGAACCAGCTTTTCAATATAGTGGCCATCCCCAGCGGTGTGTACCGATATCTCAAGGAAAAGCGCATGGTCTGGCCCCTGACCTGGGCCGTGGTTATTGGCACCCTGCCGGGGGTTATTCTGGGGGCCGTGATCCGGGTCAATTATCTGCCTGACCCGAAGAATTTCAAGGTGTTTGCGGGGTTGGTGCTCGCATATATAGGGTTTCGCATGTTCAGGGATCTCTTGAAACAAAAGGAGAAGAAGTCGGAGAGCAATTTTCGCCAGTCGGTGAAGGAGTCCAAGGGGGGGGGCGCCACAGGCCAGGTTACGGTCAAGGAATTTTCCATGAAGTGGATCAGTTATGAATTTTCCGGTGAAACCTATACCTGTTCCACGATGACCATTTTCATGATGAGCCTCGTCGTCGGTGTAGTTGGCGGCGTGTATGGCATCGGCGGCGGGTCCATCGTCGCTCCATTCTTTGTATCCATCTGCGGATTGCCGGTCTATACGGTCGCGGGGGCGGCGCTCATGGGCACGTTGGTCACATCCGTGGCCGGGGTGGCCTTCTACCAGTTTCTGGCCGCCTTTCATGCCGGTCAGTCCATCGCCCCGGATTGGGGGCTTGGCATCCTTTTCGGCCTGGGCGGGATGTGCGGCATGTATTGCGGGGCCAGAATGCAGAAACACGTTCCGGCACGTCTCATCAAGACCATGCTGTGCGTCATCATTTTGGGCACGGCGCTTAAGTACATGGCGGAGTTCTTCGGCTAGACTTATCCATACCCATATTCTAAACTACAATCGGTCAAGCCCTGCGCGGGTTTGACCGGTTGTTTTTTTGGAACGATCCCGCCGTTTTTTTTGGCTTTGACGGATCATGAGAAGAGTCAAGGAGGAGTGAAGATGCGGCAAAATAATTTTCGAGGAGTGCGATGATCGTCGAGATTCCCATTCTGGCCGATGCCGTCATGATCTTTGGCCTGTCCTGCGCGGTCATCGTGGCCAGCCACAAACTGCGCATTCCGACTATCATCGGCTTTTTGCTTACCGGCGTGCTGGCCGGGCCGAATTGCCTTGGTCTGGTGGGCGCGTCGCATGAGGTCGAGATGTTCGCGGAGGTCGGGGTCATCCTGCTGCTATTTGTCATCGGCCTGGAGTTGTCTCTGGATGAACTGATCCGGCTCAGGCGTCCGGTCTTTGTTGGTGGTGCTGCCCAGGTCTTGCTGACCATCGCGGTCATGGGACTGCCCTTGGTTTTTTTTGATACGGGGCTTGGCAAATCCCTGTTCATCGGCTTCCTGGCCGCCTTGTCCAGCACGGCCATCGTGCTCAAGGTGCTGGGAGAGAAAGCGCAACTGGCCGCGCCACATGGACGCATCGCCCTGGGAACGCTCATTTTCCAGGATGTGGCCGTGGTGCCGATGGTGCTGCTTGTGCCCTTGCTGGCCGGTGCTTCGGGCAATCCCTGGCTCGCGCTGGGCGAAATGGGACTTAAAGGCGCTTTTGTGGCAGGTGTCATTTTCATCGGCGCGCGCAAGGTTGTGCCGCTGATCCTTGGCGCGGTCATCCGGACCCGCAGCCGGGAACTTTTTCTGATGACCACGCTCGGTCTGTGTTTCGCCATTGCCCTACTGACATCCACGGCGGGGCTGTCCCTCTCCTTGGGAGCTTTTCTGGCCGGGCTGATCATGAGTGAGTCGGAATACAGCCATTCGGCCCTGGAAGGGGTGCTGCCGTTCCGCGATGTCTTCACCAGCGTCTTTTTCGTGTCCATCGGCATGTTGCTGGACCCTTTTTTTGTACTGACGCACTTGCCGCAGGTGCTCAGCCTGACCCTGGCCGTACTCCTGGTCAAGACCGGGCTGGCCGCTGTTGCCGGGCGAATTCTGGGCTACCCCTTGCATGTGGCGTTTCTGGGAGGCTTGTGTCTGTGCCAGATTGGCGAATTCTCCTTTGTCCTGGCCGGTGTGGGCATGCTGCACCACCTGCTCTCTCCGGTTGAGTACCAATATTTTCTGGCCGTTGCCATCGTGACCATGGCGCTCACGCCCTTTCTTATCGCAGGAGTGCCTTCCATCTCAGCCGGACTGGCCCGCCTTCTGCCCGTAGGCATGAGTCTCAAGGCGGAGAAGGATGCGGACACGGACCTGTCCGATCATCTCATCATCGCCGGTTTTGGTCTGGGCGGGCACCATCTGGCCAGGGCGGCCCAGGCTTCCGGAATCCGTTATGTCATCCTTGAAATGAATCCGGACACGGTGCGCCGCGAACGTGACAAGGGTGAGCCCATTCTTTTCGGAGACGCTTCCCAGACGGCAGTGCTGGAGCACATCAACGTTTCCAAAGCCCGCATCCTGGCCGTGGTCATTTCCGACCCGGCCGCCATCGGCCGCATCGTGGCCACGGCCAGGACCCAGAATCCGGCCCTGCACATCGTGGTCCGCACCCGTTTCGTCAGCGAGATCGAGCCGCTCTTGCAACTGGGGGCGCAGGAGGTCGTGGCCGAGGAATACGAGACCTCCGTGGAGATGTTCATTCGCGTTCTTTCCACCTATCTGGTACCACGAGGCGATATCGAACGATTCGTGCGCGAGATCAGGGCGGAGGGCTACGGAATGCTGCGTCGGCCCGTGCTCAATACCGCCGATGCCTGCAACCTTGGCGGGGTCTGTTCCTCTTTTGGCGCGACAGTGCTCAGGGTTGTCCCGGGCGCGTTCGTCGAGGGCAAGAGCCTGATCGAGGCGCGCTTGCGCAAGGAGCACGGCCTGACCGTCGTGGCCGTGCAGCGTGAAGGCCGGACCATGCTGAATCCCGATCCGGAATGGATTTTCGAAGCCGGGGACCGCGTGCATGTCTTTGGCGAGCAGGATTTGATTTCCGAGAAGGCCGCGCTTTTTATCGGTGCCGAAGGCGACACCTGGAATTGATTGCAACGATGGGGTGATGACATGTTTCTCGTTGAAATGATGCGCAGGTTGATTTCCCAGGTCCGGGTCTGCCCGCATTGCGGACACAGGCAGTCCGCCCAGCCTGTGGACAAGCGACGGGAGCGTTGCGAGAAGTGCGGCGCGCCCCTGCCGTTCCCCAAGGACAAGGGATAGGGGCCGAGTCTGGTTTTATGATTTTCAGGAATTTGAAGTTTGGGATCTGAAATCGGGAATCGAAAGATCGGCGATGAAAAACGCGCGCTCTTGCATATGCAAGGGCGCGCGTTTTTGCTTCGGCTCGTGTTTCCGGCGGGCCTTACCAGCGCCAGCCCGGATCAATGCTCAGGTCTCCGGGGGCGTCGAGTTTGAGGTCCAGGGATATGGTCGTTTCCGCTCCGGCCGCGATGGTGCTGTTCCAGGCCAGGATTTCCGGATCGTCCTCTTTGAGGGGCTCGGGTTTGGCCGTCAGTTCGAGGTTGATGCGTTCGTCGCGGGGCAGGGGGCGCGGTTCCTCGATGCGCACCTGTGCCGGGCGGTCGGAGGCATTGCGCACGGTCATTGTCCACTGCCGCAGGAACGTCTGCTTTTGCTTGAAGATACCTTTTTCACCCGTCTTCTTGTCTTTGAGGACGGTGGTGCAGGTCAGCAGCGGGTCCGTACCGAAGAACACGGTCGCTTTCCGGCCGGAGAGCGAGAACTGTCGCTGGTCGACCATTGCACCGTCGATGAAGAAGAAGGCCGAGCCTGGGGGGAGTTCCTTGGGCTCGGTGAACTCGGCGGTCGCCTGCACAAAGGCCTTGGAATCGAGGCTTGGCCGGATCAGGTGCGTGAAGCCGACCGGCCAGGCGTCGCGCTCGATCTCAAGGATGCGTGTATCTCCGGCCGGTAACGATTTCTTGCCCATGTCCCAGGCGGCGTAGGTGCTGTGCCGGACCTGCACGGGTTCGGACGGGGCGGGCGCGAGCATCTCTTCGCTGGCGGCATCGGAGCGCATGGCCATCATGGGCGCTCCGGCCATGGCCTTGCGGAAGACCCGCAGCGGACCGATTTCCCAGGGCGGGAGGCTTGAGGGCTCGGCCTGGATTTGCGGCTGCATGGTAGCCAGGAAAAGACGCACGTCACTCCAGTCCTGTCCTGAGCGCTGCCAGACTTTGGCCTGCCAGGAAAAGTCGATTTTGTCGCTGGCCGGGGCTGCCTCCAAACGGTAGAGCGGAGCCCAGCCGCAGTCGCGCAGGGTATAGGCGTAATCCAGCTCTTTGGGGGCGGCTCCTGCTACCAGAACGCGCACTTCCCAGACCGTGCGTCCCTGGCCTACGGCGTCTGCAATTTCCTTTTCCACCCAGGCGATTTTTGTGTTCAGCTCTTCGAGGCGGGTTTCCAGACCCTGCGCACGAGCGGAATCTTCACGCAGGGCCTTGCCCATCTCTGCGGCAAGTTCGCGCAGGGCGGCCACGGTCTTTTCGGCAGGCAGTGTCTGGGCCTTCCAGAAGGCCATGCGTCCGCGCACGCCTTCAAGCTCGGACAGCACCTCGCCACGCTCGGCCTTCAAATCCGCCAGACGGCGGTTGAGGGGCTCGATGGCACTGTGGTTCTGTTCGTGCCTGGTCTTCCAGCTCAGGTCCGCGATGGTGCCCCCGCCTGCCAGACGACCGAAGCGAAGACTGGCCGGATCGGCCTGTCCCGGGAGGATCAGGATGCAGGCCGAAAGACCCGCCTCTGCCGTCTCGGGCGTCACCGTCGAAACCTCTTCGACCTGTGCGGAATCGGGAAAGAGCGTTACCTGAGTCGGCGTGGCCCAGGCCCAAAAAGGAAAGAGAAGCATGAGCGCGGTCAGAATTCTGGTCATGTGTCCTCCTGCGTAAAAAAAGGCCAACCCGAGGGTTGGCCGTGTTCTCAATCTTCCTGGCTCGGGTCGAATCCGAGCTGCTTGATGAAGCCCATGCCCCCTTGCAGATTGACCGGTTCCAGAAAACCGGCGTGCCGCAGGATGACCTGTGATTCGTAGGATCTGCCGCCGGTGTTGCACAGCAGCACGATCTTCTTGTCCTTTGGAATCTCGTCCAGTCTGTTCCTGAGTTGCCCTTGCGGGATGTTTTTCCAGAATTCCGGGTGCTTGTTGACGAAGGGCTCGGCGTTGCCCCACTCTCGGGTGTCGATGCACAGCAGGTTTTCGCTGACGCGATTCTCCCAGAGCTTGGCGAAATCGACAGGCTGGAGCGGGACGTTCCTGCCTACCAGGATGTTCTCGGCGGTGTTGGCCGCGGCATTCAAAACATCCATGGCCGAACCGAAAGGCGGGGCGTAGGCCATTTCCAGGCTGGAAACATCGCGCAGGGTTGGCCGGAACTTGAGGAGGGCGGCCATGGTGTCGATGCGGCCCTTGAGCGAATCGCCGTTATGGCAGGCTCCCTGCAATCCAAGAACCCGGCCGGAGCGACGCTCGACCACGATCTCCAGGCTGACCATGTCGCGCTTGGGGTAGAAGTGGGAGTGGTCGCTCATGATGACATGGGTGCTGAAGGCGTCGAAGCCCTCGCGCAGGGCCACGGGCAGGGACAGTCCTGTGCCCGAGAAGGCGAAATCAAAAAGTTTGATGATGTAGGTGCCGACCGCCCCGTCGAAGGTTTCTCTGCCACCGGCCACGTTGGTGCCGATGATGCGCCCCTGGCTGTTGGCCAGGGAGCCCAGGGGATAGTAGCCGATCTTGCCCGTGACGATGTTTTCGATGACCACGCAGTCGCCGCCGGCGTAAACATCCGGATCCGAGGTCTGCATGGTCTTGGAGACGATGATGCCGCCGCGCTCGGAGCAGGACAGTCCGGCCTCCCGTGCGAGGGTATCGTTGGGCACGACGCCCACGGCCAGGATGACCAGGTCTGCGTCGATGGTGCGTTTGTTGGTCACCACGCGCTGGACCTTGCCGTCTTCGCCCTCGATGGCCTGGACCATTTCCGAGGTATGAACGGTGACGTCGTTTTCCGCGAGATGCTTTTCGGCGATGGTGGCCATGGCCTTGCTCATGAAGCCCGGCATGATCTGGTCCGCAACCTCGATGACCGTGGTCTCGATGCCCCACATGTCGGCAAAGGACTCCGCCATCTCAAGGCCGATGAATCCTCCGCCCACGATAACGGCCGAACCGACGCTGCCGCTCGCCACCTGTTCCTTGATGCGGATGGCTTCGCCCAGGGTGCTCACGGTGAAGACGTTGCCCAGGTCGCGTCCGGGGATGGGCAGTTTGCGGGGCGTGCTGCCCATGCCCAGAACCAGCTTGTCATAGGGCAGCGTGGTCTGCGTGCCGTCCTTGGCCTGGACCAGGACGGTCTTGGCCTTGCGGTCGATGGACAGCGCCCTGGTCTCGGTCATGACATTGAAGTCCTTGCAATCCTTGAAGAATTGTTCGTCTCGGACCATGTGGAAGCTTGTTTCCTGCAGTTGCTGGTGATCGCTGACGTCACCTGAAACATAATAGGGGATTCCGCAGCCGCCGTAGGAGATGAGTTTGCTGGCGTCGACCAGGGTCACTTCGGAATCAGGCGCTATGCGTTTGATGCGGCATGCGGCCTTGGGCCCGAGAGCCACGCCGCCGATGACAACGACTTTGAGAGACATGAAAACTCCTTGAAATTAAATATGTTGATAGTAAAAAAATAGGAGTTGTTTTGGAAAAAACATGCCTTGGGTAATATATTTCGTCCTGGAGCGGTAGTGGAAAAATGCATTCGGAGCGGCACGCTCGGAGTTTGCATGGCCGAGCGATGCGCCATGGATCACGGGCAGTATTGAGGCTTGCTTTTAGCGAACGCGGCATTAATAGTCCCCCTTTGTGGGGCAGTATCCCTTTGAGGGGCGGTCCCGCACGACGGCGGTTCCCGAGCAGCGTTGCCCGGACCCAAGAACCTGCCTGACGGATGAATCAATCACGAGGAGAGACAATGGCTGAAACCATCGACGATATTTCCATAGACTGGACCGATGAAGAGGGTGTCCAGAAGGTTAAGGAACTGAAGAAGGAAGTGCTGACCCGCGGAGCATGGTCAACCCTGATGTTCGCCTATCAGGAAGTGGGACGCGGCGAGGAGGAGTTCGGGCCGGTCAAGTTCAGGGTCGGACGCTACCAGAAGCGCAACGGCCGGTTTTCCCCGCACTCCAAGTTCAATATATCCTCGGTCAAGCAGGCCAAGCAGGTTGTGCAGATTCTGCAGGCCTGGATCGACGAATACGGTGAAGATGAGTAGGGCCGGGGTGTGTCATGACCGAACCATTTGAGGTTCCGGGTTCCGATCCCGACATCATGGTCGAGGACCAGCTGCAGGAGCCCAGGCAGTTCAAGGTGTTGCTGCATAACGACGATTATACGTCCATGGATTTTGTCGTGGAAGTGCTTATGAATGTTTTTGGCAAATCCGAATCCGAGTCGTTTGCCATCATGATGAGTGTTCACGAGAAAGGGATTGGCCTGTGCGGAATCTACACGGCCGAGGTCGCGGAGACAAAGGTGCAGCTTGTGCATCAGATGGCCAAAGCCCGGTCTTTTCCCCTGCGCTGCTCCATGGAAGAGGTGTAAATGCTGAGTAAGGAGCTTGAAAGAATCATTGGTAATGCCGTGCGTGAGGTCAAACTCCGCCAGCACGAGTTTTTGACCCTCGAGCATTTGCTGTACAGCTATACGCTCGACACCCACGGTCAAAGCCTGCTTGCCGGTTGCGGCGTAGATCTGGAGCGCCTGCGCAAGCAGCTGGCTCAATTTTTCATCGATCATCTTGATGTAAGTCCCCGTCCCGAGCACGAGATCGTGCAGACGGTCAGCGTGCAGCGGGCCATGCAACGGGCCATCCTGCACATCCAGTCTTCGGGCAAGTCCCAGGTCGAGGCAGGGGATTTCCTGGCCGCCATGCTCGAAGAGGAAGACGCCTTTGCCGTCTATTACCTCAAGGCCCAGGGCCTGACGCGGCTGGCGGTGATCGAGTACATTTCCCATCAGATTCCCGATGGCGGTGGCAGCGGCGAAGCCGAGACCAGGGATGCCTCCAAGCAGAGCGCCCTGGAGAAATATACCGTGGATCTGGTGGCCAGGGCGAAGGAAGGCAGGATCGATCCTCTGGTCGGCCGTGACGAGGAGCTCAAGCGCACTCTGCAGGTTCTGGCCCGGCGCAAAAAAAACAATCCCATCTTCGTCGGCGACCCCGGCGTGGGCAAGACCGCCGTGGCCGAGGGGCTGGCCCTCAAGATCGCCCGCGGCGAGGTGCCGGAGCAGTTTGCCGAAGCCCGAATTTTCGCCCTGGACATGGGCAGTCTGCTGGCTGGAACCAAATATCGTGGCGACTTCGAGGCCCGCCTCAAGGGGGTCATCTCCGAACTCAAGGCCATGGACGGGGCCATCCTGTGCATCGACGAGATCCACACCATCGTCGGCGCGGGCTCGACCAGCGGCGGATCCATGGACGCTTCCAATATCCTGAAGCCCGTGCTGGCCTCGGGCGAACTGCGCTGCATCGGCTCCACCACCTACGAGGAATACAAGAATCATTTCGAGAAGGACCGGGCCCTGTCCCGGCGCTTCCAGAAAATCGACATCGTCGAGCCCACCGTGGCCGAGAGCGAAAAGATTCTCATGGGTCTTCGGCCCTATTACGAGGATTTTCACGGAGTGAAATACCAGCCTTCGGCCATTTCCGCCGCCGTGGAGCTTTCGGCCAGGCACATCAACGATCGTTTCCTGCCGGACAAGGCCATAGATGTCATCGACGAGGCCGGAGCCATCTTTGTTCTCTCCGGGGAAAAGAAGCGGCGAAAATTCGTGACCCGGCGCGACGTCGAGGAAGTGGTGGCGCGCATGGCCCGTATCCCCAGCGCCCGCGTCAGCGCCTCGGACCGTGACCGTCTGGCCAGCCTCGAATACGAGCTCGGCTCCAAGGTGTTCGGTCAGAAGGAGGCTGTGGAGATGCTGGCCCAGGCCATCAAGCGCTCCCGCGCTGGCCTGGGCAATGTCGAGCGGCCCCTGGGCTCCTTCCTGTTGAGCGGCCCCACGGGCGTGGGCAAGACGGAGCTTGCCAAGCAGCTTGCGAACTGTCTGGATGTGGCCTTCGTGCGCTTCGACATGAGCGAATACATGGAGAAGCACGCCGTGGCCCGGCTCATCGGAGCGCCTCCCGGCTATGTCGGCTTCGAACAGGGCGGCCTGCTGACCGACGCCATCCGCAAGACCCCGCACTGCGTGCTCCTGCTGGACGAGATTGAGAAGGCGCACATGGACATGTTCTCCATCCTGCTGCAGGTCATGGACCACGCCACCCTGACGGACAACAACGGCCGCAAGTCCGATTTCCGCAACGTGATCCTGCTCATGACCTCCAATGCGGGCGCCCGCGAGATGAGCGGCAACGCCATCGGCTTCAAGGCCGGAGCCGAGGAGGACAGAGGGCTGCGCGGGCTGGCCGCCATCGAGAAGCTCTTCAGCCCGGAATTCCGCAACCGACTCGATGCCATCATCCCGTTCCATTCCCTGACCCAGGACATCATGGAAAAGATCGTGGACAAGTTCATGGGCGAACTGGGTGTCCAACTCGCGGCCAAGAACGTGACCCTGGATCTTTCGCCCGAGGCCCGTTCCTGGCTGGCCAAGAAGGGCTTTGACCCAGCTTTCGGGGCCAGGCCGCTGGGAAGGCTCATCCAGAAGGAAATAAAGGACGAACTGGCAGGCAAGATTCTTTTCGGAGAACTCGCCAGCGGCGGAAGCGTGCGTATCGGACTGACTGGGAGCGGGGAACTGGATTTCATCTTCTCCCTCAAGTGATTCTGCCATGACCGTTTTTGCCCTGCCCGTTCAGCCCGTCTTTCCCGATCCGGTGCATGCCGACGAGGACGGACTGCTGGCCGTGGGCGGGGACCTCTCGTCGCACAGGCTGCTCATGGCCTATGCCCAGGGCATTTTTCCCTGGTACAGCGAGAACTCCCCCATCCTCTGGTGGAGTCCCGACCCCAGGCTTGTCCTGGAGCCCGCGCGCATTCATGTGCCCAAAAGACTCGAACGCATTTTGCGCCAGGGGCGCTTTCGCTTTACCCTGGACACGGTCTTCGAACAGGTCATCACCGGATGCGCCGATACGCCCCGCTGTGGCGCATGCGGGACCTGGATCGTGCCAGAGATGCTGGCCGCCTATTGCCGCCTGCATGAGCTGGGGTTCGCGCACAGCATCGAGGTCTGGTCCGGCGAAACCTTGGTCGGCGGTCTCTATGGCGTGGCCCTGGGCGGGGCTTTTTTCGGGGAATCCATGTTTTACCGCGAGCCCGACGCCTCCAAGGCCGGTCTGGTGACCTTGATGCGGGCCCTTGAGGGGGCAGGGTTCGTTCTTTTCGATTGCCAGCAGACAACTCCGCACATGCTCCGCTTCGGCGGATTCGAGGTGCCGCGCGGCGAATTTCTTTTCCGCCTGGAGATGGCCCTGAAGCTGCAAACTCCCTGCGGGCCCTGGAGCCTGCGTGATGGAGCCCTGCTCGGCCGGGGCCATGAATAAATTTAACGGAGCCAAACAATGACTGAATTTGAACGCGGAAATGAGGAAGACTGGGAAGGACGGCCAAGCAAATCGCAACGCAAGCGGGACATGGTCGCCCTGCAGACGCTCGGGGAAAGCCTGATCGAATTGGCCCCGGAACAGCTGGGGCGACTTGATCTGCACGAGGATCTGGTCGAGGCCATCCGCTTTTTCCACACCCTCAAGGACAAGGAAGCCCGTCGGCGGCAGCAGCAGTTCATCGGCACGGTCATGCGCAAGATCGATCCCGTGCCCCTGCGCGAGGCTTTGAACGAGCTCGATCAGCTTCGTTTTCAGCAGGCCGAGGCCTTTCATCAGATCGAGATCTGGCGCGACGCGCTTGTGGCTGGTGATACGGATGTGTTGACGGAGCTGGTGGGGCGTTTCGGGCTTGACCCTCAGCAACTGCGCCAGCTCTCGAAGCAGGCTGCGGCCGAGAAGGCTGCCGGAAAGCCGGCCAAGAACGGTCGCGCCCTTTTCCGGCTTTTGCGCCAGAGTTTCGAACGCGAGCAGGCTTCGGACTAGGTCTGGGCCATCCCCTGATCCATGGGCTTGTGCTGGCTCAGGTCGTAGAGCCCGTGTACGGCGAAGGGCAGGGGATAACGGGGAACGATCTCAAAACGGATGCGACCGATGTCCTTGCCTTCGGGCATGGAACTCAAGGGAAGCAGGCCGGCGGGCAGTGGGAATTCCAGGGAATTGATGCTGATGCGGGTCAGTCGGTCAGTGTACCTGATGCCAAGGTATTCGACTATCTGGTCCATTTCCTCCCGATTGAAGGATTCGAGCAGGACCGCCCGGCTGTCACCCCGGCTCGTGGACGGATCGAGGCCTGGACATTCCTGCACGAGATCGGGCCAGGGATAATCGGCGCCCTCCGAAGCCCAGTCGGGCCGAAAGAGGTGCACAAGGACATCCCGGCGGCCCTTGAAGACCCGGATGCAGATGGTGGCGACATATCCGCGGGGACAGAGGTGTGCGGATCTTGATTCCTGTCGGACTATCTCCATGAAACCTTCCTCCCTGGACGGGTTGATTGCGACGGTGTTTGAAGAGCCGTGTAGCACGCTTTGAGATGGGCTTCAATGCCGCGCGCGCCGTTCTGCTTGAAATGATTCCGCTTCTGTGGAATGTAATTGCGAGTTGGGCCTTCAGGCCTTCAGGGAGCACCGAGCATGTCCGCCTTTTTTCTTCGCGCCATTTTTACCTGCCTGGTTCTCTGCGTCCCGGCCGCTCCGCTGCACGCGGAAGAGTGGCGCGTGCTGGCACCGGGGCTTGAGTTGCGCGAGTTCATGATTCCCGACCAGTTCGGGGATCTGGCGGGCGAGCAGAGCACCATGGCTGTGTTGCGCATTGATCCCGGCCGGTATGACGTGGCCCTGGGTTCGGCCCTGGGCACCGGACGCATGCGCAGCATGCAGGAATGGGCCAGGCATTCGGGATTCGTCGCGGTCATCAATGCAGGCATGTTCCGGGCCGATGACCGGATGCGCAGCACTGGCTACATGCGTGACGCCAATGTGGTGATCAATTCCTTCATTCATCCGAACTACGGCGCGTTCCTGGCCTTCCATCCCCACGATCCCGACCAGCCCTCACTGCGCTGGGTTGACCGCAAGAGCGACTCCGACTGGCAGGACATACTTGCCGGCTACGACGGGATCATCCAGAATTACCGCCTTATCAGCCGCGAGCGGGAGAATCTCTGGGAACAGAGCGAGCGCCGTCATTCCGGCGCGGCCATCGCCATGGACCGGGAAGGGCGGTTGCTCTTTGTCCATTGCCGTCCCCGGCTGTCGCTGCACGAGTTTGCCCAGGCCCTCATCGACCTGCCCCTGGACCTGATCGGAGCCATGTACGTCGAAGGCGGGGCCGATGCGGCCATGTATGTCGATGTGGGCGGTTTTGTGGGCCGATTCGTCGGCGAATACCGGTCCGATTTTTTTCAGGGTAGCAACAAGAATTTCTGGCCCGCGCCAAATGTGCTGGGCATCCGGCCCAAATAAAGCCCCTCATGACGCAGGCCAGCGGCCCGGCGTGCAGGTTATCCATGTCTCTTTTTCAGCTTGAATCCGAATATGTCCCGCGCGGCGACCAGCCGGCGGCCATCGACGCCCTCTGCTCGGGAATCCGGCAGGGCGTGCGCGATCAGGTCCTGCTCGGCGTGACCGGCTCGGGCAAGACCTTCACCATGGGCCACGTCATCGCAAGACTTGATCGCCCCGCCCTGATCATGGCCCCCAACAAGACCTTGGCCGCGCAGCTCTACAACGAGTTCAAGGGCCTCTTTCCCCGCAACGCCGTCGAGTATTTTGTCAGTTATTACGACTACTACCAGCCCGAAGCCTACCTGCCGCATTCCGATACCTACATCGAGAAGGATTCGGCCATCAACGACGACATCGACAAGTTGCGCCATGCCGCCACCCACGCCCTGCTGACCCGTCGCGACGTGATCATCATCGCCTCCGTGTCCTGCATCTACGGTCTGGGTTCGCCGGAGTACTACGCCAAGATGGTCATCCCGGTCGAATGCGGGCAGCACGTGGCCATGGAGACGATCATCGGGCGGCTGGTGGACGTGCAGTACGAACGCAACGACTATGACTTGCATCGCGGCACTTTTCGAGTGCGCGGGGACGTTCTTGAGATCATTCCGGCCTACGAGCACGAGCAGGCCCTGCGCCTTGAATTTTTCGGGGACGAGATCGACGGGATTTACGAGACCGATCCGCTCACGGGCGAGATCCTGTCGCGCATTTCGAAGACCGTCATCTACCCGGCCAGCCATTACGTTTCGGACCGGGACAATCTGATCCGGGCCATGGTCGACATCCGCGAGGAGTTGCGGCAGCGTCTGGAGTATTTTCAGGGCAAAAACATGCTGGTCGAGGCGCAGCGACTGGAGCAGAAGACCCAGCTCGACCTCGAGATGATCGAGGAGCTTGGTTACTGCAACGGCATCGAGAACTATTCCCTGCACCTGGATGGCCGCATGACCGGGCAGCCTCCGGCCACGCTCATCGATTATTTCCCGAAAGATTTCCTGCTCTTCATGGACGAGTCGCATATCTCGGTGTCCCAGGTCGGGGCCATGTTCAAGGGCGACCGCTCGCGCAAGCAGACCCTGGTCGACTACGGATTCCGCCTGCCCTCGGCCTTGGACAACCGGCCCCTGAACTTCGAAGAATTTCTGGAGCGCATCGGCACCACCGTCTTTGTATCGGCTACGCCCGCGCCATGGGAGTTGGAGCGGGCCCAGGGCGTGGTGGTGGAGCAGATCATCCGCCCTACGGGCCTCATCGACCCCGAGGTCGAGGTCGTGCCCACGAGCGGCCAGATGGATCATCTCATGGAGCAGTGCCTGGCGCGCATCGCCGTGGACGAGCGGGTCATGGTTACGACCCTGACCAAGCGCATGGCCGAGGACCTGACCGAATTCCTGCAGGCCCGGGGCGTGCGCGCCCGCTACCTGCATTCCGACATCGACACCCTGGAGCGGGTGGCCATCATCCAGGCCCTGCGAGCTGGGGAGTTCGACGTACTGGTCGGCATCAACCTTCTGCGCGAAGGCCTTGATATACCGGAAGTCTCTCTGGTAGCCATGCTGGATGCCGACAAGGAGGGGTTCCTGCGTTCGACCCGGTCCCTGATCCAGACTTTCGGGCGGGCCGCGCGCAACGTGAAGGGCAAGGTCCTGCTCTACGCCGACACCGTGACCCGCTCCATGGCCGAGGCCATGGGCGAGACGCAGCGGCGCAGGGAGCGGCAGACCCTCTACAACGAGGAGCACGGCATCACTCCGCAGTCCATCCGCAAGACCTCGGAGAACACTCTTTACGACCTGCACCGAGAGACCAAGGAGTTGGAACGGGCGGCAGAGCGAACGGCGGACTATGATCCCGGACCCGAGAACGCGGCCAGGGAAGTGGCCCGCCTTAGCCGTGAAATGCGCAAGGCGGCGGAAATGCTTGAATTCGAGGAGGCGGCCCGATTGCGGGACCGGATCAAGACCCTGGAGAAGCGCCACGGTCTGGAAGGTTCCAGGGCGACACGATCATGAACACATGCTCACTGCGGACATCATTTCTGCGCCGCTTCCTGCCGCGCTGTTCGGCGGGAATCCGCGGCTTCACCGGGCTCTACCAGATGGTCAAGTTCCGTTTCGGATCCTTTTTTCCACTGGTTCTGGGCGCGGGCTTTCTGCTCACGGTCTTTGCCTACGGGCTGTTCATCTTTCTGGTGGTGGAAGGCTGGAGCCTGCTGGACAGCTTCTATCAGGTCGTCATGACCCTCTCCACCGTGGGCTTCATGGAGCTGCATCCGCTCTCGGACCGGGCGCGGCTCATGGTCTCTTTTCTGATTCTCATGGGCGTGGGCAGCTTTGCCTATCTGGTGGGCGCCTTTACTCAGGTCGTGGTCGAGGGCCGGTTGCAGGATTTATGGGGGAAACGAAAGGTGCAGAAAATCATCGATTCAATGGCGGATCATTACATCATCTGCGGATACGGGCGCATTGGCGCCGTGGTGGCGGAGGAACTCAGGCGGGAAAACCTGTCCGTGGTCGTCATTGAAAAGGACCCGGAGCTGCTTTTTGAACTGGAGCGGGACAACTATCTTTTTCTGGCCGGGGACGCGACCTCGGACGAGTTTCTCATCTCCGCCGGGGTGGAGCGCGCCAAGGGGCTCTTTGCCTGCGTCAGCCAGGACGCCGAGAACGTGTACATCACGCTGTCCTCGCGTCAGTTCAACTCCAAACTGACCATCATCGCCCGCGCCGACCGGCCCGAATCCGTTTCCAAGCTGGAGCGGGCCGGGGCCAACCGTGTACTGACCCCGCACCAGATCGGGGGCAAGCGCATCGCCCAGGTCATGCTGCGGCCCACGGTCACCGATTTCATGGATCTGGCCACCCAGGGGCACAACCTGCAAATGGAGGAGATCCCCGTGCGGCCCGGTTCGGAACTGGTGGGCAAGAACCTGATCACCTCCGGCATCCGGCCCCGGTTCAATCTCATGATCATCGCCATCGAGAAGATGGGCGGGAAGATGACCTTCAATCCGCATCCGGAAGTGACCATCGAGGTCGGGGACACGCTCATCGCCGTCGGCCCTCCGGAGAATTTTTCCGGCTTGCAGTCCGTGTGCCGGGGCACGCAGGAGGACGAAGCATGAGCCTGCCGTTGGATCTTCCTTCCGAGGAGATGCGGCTGGTCGAGCGACTGAACGAGTACAACGACGCCTACCGACGGGGCGTGCCCCAGGTCAGCGACGCCCAGTATGACCTGCTGCTAGCCCGGCTGCGGGAACTCGCCCCGGAGCATCCTTTCCTGCACCGGGTCGAACCAGAAACTTTTTCCGGCAAGCGCGAAATCCGTCACCCCGTGCCCATGCTCTCCACCGACAAGGCCTACACCCCCGAGGAACTGGAGCGCTTTGTGGCCCGCGTGGAAAAGGAAGCTGCGGAGATAGGGGTGAGCGAGGTGCGCTTCAGGGTCACGCCCAAGCTCGACGGCCTGGCCGGCCGCGACGACGGGACGGTCTTTGTCACGCGCGGCAACGGCGAGAGCGGCTACGAGGTCAGTTCGGCCTTTGCCAAGGGTATGATTCCGCTTGGCGGACGGGGAAAGGGTGTGGGCGAGATGGTCATCCTGCAGAGCTATTTTCAGGAGCACCTGTCAGACGCCTTCGAGCATCCGCGTAACCTGGTGGTCGGCATCGTGTCCTCGGACACGGTCAACGAATTCGCGAGAAAAGCCCTGGACGACGAGGCCGTGCATTTCGTGCCCTACTCGGAACTGCCCAGCTGGGAAGGCAGCGCAGCGGAGTTGCTCGAGCGCATGGACGCGCTTACGGATGAGCTTTCGGGACAGGTGGATTATCCCCTGGACGGCATGGTGGCGGAGGTGGTGAACGCAGACGTGCGCAGCAGCATGGGCGCCACCAGCCATCACTACCGCTGGCAGATCGCGATCAAGCGCAAGGGCGAGACCGCCCTGACCGAGGTGCGGGAGGTGGTCTGGCAGGTCGGGCGCACGGGCAAGGTCACCCCGGTGCTGATGGTCGAACCCGTGAACGTCTCCGGAGCGACCATTCGCCGGGTCACGGCCCACAATGCCGGGTTGATGGAAAAGAAGGGCCTTGGTCCCGGGGCGCAGATCGAGATCATCCGCAGCGGGGAGGTCATTCCCAAGGTCGAAGCAGTGCTCGTCCCGGCCCCGACCACGCTCCCCGAAATCTGCCCGTCCTGCGGCACGGCGCTGGTCCGGGAAAACGATTTTCTGATCTGTGGAAACGAACATTGTCCCGATCAGGTCGTGCAGACCATCGAGCACTGGTTCAAGACGCTGGGCAACGCCGACTGGTTCGGCCGCAAAACCGTGGAAAAGTTGGTCCGATCCGGTTATGACAGCCTTGAAAAGGTTTACGAACTGGGTGAGGAAGAATTTCGGGCCATGGGCTTTGGGCCGGTGCAGTCTTCCAACCTGGCCGAGGCCGTGTATCTGAGCCGCACCCGCGAGGTGGAGGACTGGCGTTTCCTGGCCGCCCTTGGCATCGAGGATCTGGGCAAGGGCGACAGCCGCAAGCTGCTCGGGCAGTTTCGCCTGCAGGACCTGCCGGAAGTCACCCGGGACCAGATCGAAGCCATTCACGGTTTTGGCGCAATCACCGCAAGCTCCATCGCCGCAGGGCTGCAGCGTGTGGCCCCGACCCTGCGTCATCTGCTTGATCTGGGGTTCAAGATCATGGCCACTGGAGCGGCCCGTGAGCAGGTCGCGGACAGTGCGCTGGCGGGCAGGCATGTGGTCTTCACCGGCAAGATGCGCGGTTCGCGCGAGGACATGCAGGAAGAGGCACGCGCCCAGGGAGCATTGGTGCAGAGCGCGGTCAATTCCAAAACGGATTTTCTCATCTGCGGCGAAAACGTCGGTGCGAGCAAGCTCGCCAAGGCCAGACAGTTCGGGACGGCCATCCTGCAGGAAGACGAATATCTGCGTCTCATCGGCGCGGAAGGGCAATCAAACACGAGGAGTCTTGTATGAGCATTCCAGTCATCATCATGGGCGCCAAGGGGCGGATGGGTTCCACCCTGACCCATTTGGCCATGGAGTCCGTCCAGTTTACCGTGAGCGGGGTTGTGGAGCGGGCCGAATACAGCAAGGGGCTGGAAGCGCTGGGCTGCCCGGTCAAGCACGATCTGGGCGAGCTGCTGCCGTCCTGTCCCGGCGCCACTGTCATCGACTTCACTGCTCCGGAAGTGAGCCTGAGTTCGGCACGCAAGGCCGCAAAAACGGGCAATCCCATCGTCATCGGCACCACCGGACTTTCGGCGGAGCAGCAGGCCGAACTGGAAACCCTGGCCCGGGACATCCCGATTTTCTGGTCACCGAACATGTCCATCGGCGTCAACGCCCTGGTCCGCATCCTGCCCATGCTCGAACGCATCCTGGGCGAAGCCTACGACATGGAGATCACCGAGATACACCATCATCACAAGAAGGACGCCCCCAGCGGCACGGCAGTCAAGCTGGCCCAGGTACTGGCCGAGTCTCGCGGCTGGAACATGGACGAGGTCGGCAACTATGGCCGTCAGGGCATAATCGGCGCGCGGCCGGAAAAGGAGCTGGGCGTGCACGCCCTGCGCGGCGGTGACGTGGTCGGCGACCATACGGTCTATTTCTTTGGCCCGGGCGAGCGCATCGAGGTCACCCATCGCGCCCATTCCCGTGAAAATTTCGCACGTGGCGCACTGCGCGCAGCGACCTGGCTTTCAAGCCGCAAACCCGGCGGGCTCTATTCCATGGGCCAGCTTCTGGGAGAATAGATGGAAGGCACCTTGCGGCAGGCCCTGGATCTGCTCGGGGGCGTGGTCCTGGGCAAGGACACGCAGCTGCGCCTCTCCCTGGCCTGCCTCCTGGCCCGTGGGCATCTCCTGATCGAGGACATTCCCGGCATCGGCAAGACAACCCTGGCCAAGGCCCTGGCCGTGGTGCTGGGTCTCGAATTCAAGCGGGTGCAGTTCACCAACGATCTCCTGCCGGCGGATGTGCTGGGGGTCTCGGTCTTTGACGCGGCCGAGTCCTCTTTCGTATTCCATCCCGGCCCGGTCTTCACCAACGTGCTTCTGGCCGACGAGATCAACCGGGGCACGCCGCGCACCCAGAGCGCGCTTCTGGAGGTCATGGAAGAGCAGCAGGTCAGCCTGGACAACAGCACGCGCCTGCTGCCCCGCCCCTTTTTCGTTCTGGCCACCCAGAACGCCCTGGATCAGGCCGGGACCTACCCCCTGCCGGAATCGCAGCTGGATCGCTTTCTGTTTCGCATCAGTCTTGGCTATCCGGATCTCGATTCCGAACTGGAGCTCCTTGGCCGCAGCCAGAATGCAGGCCGCCCGGTGCTGCCCGAGGCGGTCAGTAACGCAGGCGAGGTTCTCGATCTGCAGGAACGCGTCGATCATGTCCGTACCAGTGGCCCCCTGCTGCGCTACGTGCGCGACCTGTTGGACTGGACCAGAACGGGCGGGCGGTTCGTAAGCGGCCTCTCCCCCCGCGCCGGGCAGGCGCTGGTCCGCGCATCCCGCGCCTGGGCCTTCCTTGACGGCCGGGATTTCGTGCTGCCCGAGGACGTGCAGGCCGTCTTCCCCAGCCTCGCCGGACACAGATTGCGCTCGGCCGACGGATCGGGCGTCGACCTGACCGCGATTCTGGGCGCGGTGCCCATCCCCTGAACTCCGTGCGGGGAGAACAGCATGGTTTTGCCACGGTTCATCCGTAATCTGATCCTGGCGCGGCAACGCGCGGATCTGCCCCTGCGTCTGAACCGGCGGCGGATTTACATCCTGCCTACCCGGGCCGGGACGGTCTTTGCCTTTTTTCTCCTGGCCATGCTCATTGCGGCCATCAACTATACCAACAATCTGGCGTTCCTGCTAACCTTCCTGCTGGGCAGCATCTCCATTCTTTCCGCCATCCATGCGTATGCAAATCTGGCAGGGCTCGAGGTCGAGGCCGGGCGACTCTTCCCGGCCTATTGTCAGGATGACGCGCGATTGCAGCTCTTTTTCCGGGCTGCGGGCCGGGAGCGCAGGCACCTTTGCGTGCGCGTCGGTGCGGCCGAGGAAAAATTTTCCCTGCATGCCGGAGCCGGACGGGAGCTGGATCTTGATGTCCCGACCTCAAGGCGCGGCCTCTTGCCCCTGGGACAGGTCGTGATCAGCACCCGTTATCCCCTGGGGCTCTTTCGCGCCTGGTCCCCTCTTGTCCTGCCCGTGACCGGTCTGGTTTATCCCAAACCTGTGGCCGTCGACAGGATGGACCGCCATCAGTTGCTGGGTGATGGCGATGAGGGCGGGCTTGGGATCGTCAGCCAGTCAGGAGAGTTCGGCGGTGTGCGGCCCTATCGCCCTGAAGACGGGCTGTCCCGGGTCTCCTGGAAGGCCTCGGCCAGGGGTGCGGGCCTGTTTTCCAAAGAGTTCAGGTCCGGCGTGGCCCGGACGCTTGTCTTCGACTGGGACGAGGTCCGGTCTTCCGGCTACGAGGAGCGCATCAGCCTGCTGGCCGGACTGGTGCGTGAAGCGGAGCGTGAAGGGATATGCTACGGGCTGCGGGTGCCGGGGCTGATGATCGAGCCGGGCAGCGGCGCAGGACAGGCGCATCGCTGTCTGGAAGCGCTGGCCCTGCTCCCGGAGGGCGCATGATCCACGACAAACGCCGTTTCAGCGTGACCCTGCTGGCTCTGGCCCTGGCCTTTGCCCCGCACCTGCCCCGCGTGCCGTTCTTTGTCGGAGTTTTCGTCTGCGCGGCCTGGGGCTACGCCCTGGGCATGCAGTACCGGGGTTGGCCCGTTCCGCCACGGTGGCTGCGCGCCATTCTGGCCTTTGGCTGCCTTGCCCTGGTGCTCTTCACCTATGGCCGGTCTTTCGGCCGCGACGCCGGGGTGGCCCTGCTGTCCCTCATGCTCGGGCTCAAGGCCGTGGAGAGCAAGTCCGTGCGCGACATGCTGGCCCTGCTTTTTCTGGCCTATTTCGTGGTCGTGACCAACGTGCTCTATTCCCAGACCCTGGTCATGAGCGCGTACATGTTTTTTTCGGTCATGGCCGTTACCGCAGCCCTGGTCCATCTGCATTCCGGGGAATCCCGCCTGTTCCCGGACCTGCGACGCGGCGGGATGCTCCTTGTTCAGGCCCTGCCGCTGGCCCTGCTTCTCTTTGTCTTTTTTCCGCGTCTGCAGGGCGCCCTGTGGGGCGTGCACGACGAGCGCGACGAGGGCGTCAGCGGGTTCAGCGAGACCCTTGAGCCGGGGTCAGTGGCGAGCCTGGCCCTGTCCCGGGAGGTGGCCTTCAGGGTCGATTTTCCCGGCCTCATCCCTGGCCGGGACAGTCTCTACTGGCGCGGCCTGGTGCTGGACAGCTTCGACGGCCAGACCTGGTTCCGGGACCTTCCCTTCGAGTTTACCGCCCCGCGCGGTGGCGACCTCCCGGAGGGAGCAGTGTCCTACACGCTGACCATGGAGCCGCACAACAGGGAGTGGATTTTTGCCCTTGACCTGCCGGTGATCGCCCCCAGGGGTACGGTGCTCCGCAATGATCAGACCCTGGCCAGTCTGCGCGTGGTCCGCTCGCGGGTTCGTTACGAGCTTTCTTCGGTGCCGACGCCCGCTCCCGCGCCCGTGCCCGGCCTGTCGTGGAGCACGCTGCCCGCTGGCGGCAATCCCAGGGCCCGCGCCATGGCCGCCCAGTGGAAGGAGGAGGGCCTTTCTTCGGCCGAGATGGTCACGGCCGCGCTGAAATTTTTCCGGGAGGGCGGGTTCGTTTACAGCCTGCGCCCCGGAGCCATGGACCAGGACATCGTCGATCAATTTTTGTTTGCAACCCGGCTGGGATATTGCGAACATTACTCCTCGGCCATGACCTTTCTGCTTCGCGCCGCCGGAGTTCCGGCCCGGGTTGTGGTCGGCTATCAGGGCGGGGAGGAGAATCCCATGGGCGGATACCTCATCGTCCGCCAATCCGATGCCCACGCCTGGGTCGAGGTCTGGATCGAAGGCCGCTGGCTGCGCGTGGACCCCACCTCCGTGGTCGCCCCGCAGCGGCTGGTGACCGGCGTGGAGACCTTCGTGCCCCGTGGCCAGGGCGGGGCGCTGCCTGAAGGGGTCCAGGCCCTGCGCAAGCTGGGACGATTTTTTCAGCTGGGATGGGACGCGGCCAACAACTCCTGGAATCAATGGGTGCTCGGCTTCAGCCATGAACGCCAGCGCAGCCTGTGGGAGCGGCTGGGCGTCGATCCCACCTCCAAGGCCGGAGCCGGAAAACTGGCGGGTATCCTCGCGGTGGGGCTTTGCGCCGTTCTGGGCGGGGCGCTTGGCTTCATGCTCCGGGCAAAGCGTGGCCGACGGGATATGGTTGTGGCTTTGTACGCTCGCTTTTGCCGCAAATTGGAGAAACAGGGATTGCCAAGGGGATCGGCCGAGGGCCCGCGCGATTTTGCCCGCCGCGTCGGCACGCTGCGTCCCGATTTGGCCCCGGCTGTCCGGGATATCGCCGAAGCGTACGCCGCGTTGCGTTACGGAGGCCGGGGAGACCTTGAGGCATTCAAACGGCTCACTGAAGAATTCATGGGGAGAAAGAAGTGATGGAAGAAAAAAAGGGTGCTCTGGTGCCGGTGGAAAAGAGGGAAGAGCCTCCCGTTACGCCGGTGGAGCAGGAATACGAGCACGCCAAGTCATATTTCAAGGAATCCACGGTCCAGGCGGCCAAGGTCAATGCGGCGCTGCTGACCGTGCTGGGGGTGTTTGTGGTGCGGGGGCTGCGATATGCGTGGGAGGCAGTGAGTTGCCGCTTTCCATGGCGCAGAAAAAAATGAAGGCGCCAGGGGCGCCTTGGGCTTCGGGTCTTTTTAGCGCAGGCCCAGAATCCCGGCCTTGAATTTTTCACCGGGTCCGGGCTTGGGCCCGATCCAGCAGGCAAGCAGGGCATCGCTGAAATCCTTGCCCGGGATCACGCCCTTGAGTTGACCGCGCACCACGATGGTTGTTCCGTCCGCAGGATCGTAAAGGCAGCTCAGGGTCTCGCCCTCGTTCATGGTTTCCATCATGCTCCCGAGCGTCGCAAAGCGCTCCTTGAGCGACGCGTCGGCGGCGGGAGTGTTGGCCTCCAGGCCCTCCAGCCAGGCCCCGGCGATCTTCTCGGCCTCGACCTTGCGCAGAAAATGCATGGTCATGGCCCGGGGAGCGTCCGTGGCCAGGATGGCTCCGGCGTCGGTGGACGGTGCGGTCAGGTAGAGCCCGGCGGCGTAGACATCGAAAAAGGTGAAGGTGCGCATCCCGAGGCCGCTTAAGGTCAGGGTGGATTCGCCGTGGGCAAGCTGGTCGGGCAGGGTGATATCGCCGATTTGGCCGCCGGAGGCGGGGGATGCGATGCACAGGATAATCAGGCACATGAAGATGTATTTGCGGATCATGAGTGAACTCTTTATTGCTATCGTGTTGAAATATTGAAATTGTCTTGCAGGTATGTTGTCGATGTTGAGCGCTCGCTTAGCATTGGTTTTGAAAAATGAAAAGGGGCGATGACGCTTTCCCTTTTTTGGAGAATGTATGCTGGTCGCGATTCTTTCGGATATTCACGGCAACATGGAAGCCCTGGACGCTGTCTGGCAGGACATGGCTCCGCTGCCCGTCGACCGGATCGTGAGCCTGGGGGATGTGGTCGGCTACGGCCCGAACCCCGAGGAAGCCGTTCTTTCGGTGCGCGAACATGACGTGCTGTGCTGCATGGGCAACCATGAACTCGGCATCGTCAACGCGACGGAGCGCGCCTGGTTCAACTCCACGGCGCAAAAGGGCCTGGGGCTGACCGCGAATCTCCTGTCGCCCGAGAGTCTGCGTTACATCGACACCCTGCCGCGTTTTCTGTGTCTCGACGGGGCCAGGTTCGTGCACGGGTTTCCGCCGGACAGCGTGACCTCCTATCTTTTTCAGGCCGATGAGGAGGCCCTTGAGAACTGGTTCGCAACGGGTGAAGCACTGACCTTTGTCGGCCACACCCATGAGCTGGGCCTTGTCGCCTGGAACGGGACCGAAGTCGTACGCCGGGACCTAGGCCGGGAACGGTTCGCGCTGGGCGGGAGCCCCTGCATCGTCAACGCGGGCAGCGTCGGACAGCCCCGGGACGGAAACAACAACGCGAAATACCTGCTCTGGAATACAACGACGGATCTCATTGAGGTGCGCTTCGTTCCCTACGATATTGAAAGCACCGTGGCCAAAATCCGCGAGCGGGGCTTTCCCGACTATTACGCCACAAGGCTTTGGTGAGCATGAAGATAGGGCGTTACAATATTCTTGGTGGTCTTGGCCGGGGCGGCATGGGCGGAGTCTACAAGGTCAGGCATCAGGCTCTGGGCCGGATCATGGCCTTGAAACTTCTGCAGCCCCATGAGCTCTTGAACGAACTTATGGGCGAGGATCAGGTTCGGTCCGCCTTTCTGCGTGAGGCAAGGCTGCTGGGTTCGTGCGAGCATCGTAACATCGCCTCGGCTCTCGATCTGGACGAGGACCAGGGGCGGCCCTTCATGGTCCTTGAATATCTATGCATGAACGTGGGATCCCTCATCGGCGAAGGCCGGGTGGTGGAGGACGCGACCCGCGTCGTGCCTGCCTTCACAGCCCTGGATTTCGTGCGTCAAACCCTTGTTGGGCTGGAATATCTGCACGACCAGGGCATCATCCATCTCGACGTCAAACCCGGCAACCTGATGCTTGGCAGCGACGGGACCATCAAGCTCATCGATCTCGGCCTGTCGCGATTGCATGGCGAGGCCTGGACCAAGCCGCGGGGATTGAAGATCGGCTCTCCATACTATGCCGCGCCGGAACAGGAGGACAGCCCCGAGAGGGCGGACGAGAGAGCCGATTTATATGCTGCCGGTGTGGTTTTGCATCGGTTGGTCACGGGCTTGCTTCCTGTGGATGGGGTGGGGGATTCATCGCTTTTTTCCGCTGCGTGGCGGAATTTTTTCGACCGGGCCCTGGCTGTCGATCCGGTTGCGCGGTTTCAGACCGCCGGGAAAATGCGCGTCGCTCTGGATGAGCTTGAAGCGGATCTGCGGCAACGGGCAGGCAATGACTGCGTGCTGGTCGAACCCGAGTGCACCGTCATGGGTACGTTACGCTCCACGCCTGTGCGTACGGGAGTCAAGGCACATCCCTTCGATTTTTTGGACGAGCTTTACCGGCCCTTGAAATATCACGAAGCCGAGCTGGAAGAGGTTGCGGACGGTTGGCTGGATCGCTGCACCGGACTGGTCTGGGGGGCGATCTCTCCCTGGCCCATGACCTGGGACGAGGGCGTGGCTTCCGTGACCGAGGACTGGCGGATGCCCACGGTGGAAGAACTGGTTTCTTTGCTGCGGCCCGGACAGGGGCTGATGGAATTCTGCCATGGGCCATTTGAGGACAGGTATTTGTGGCTCTGGACAGGGGATCGGCGCAGCTATACATCGGCCTGGTTCGTCGACGTCGGGGGAGGCGCGGTCCTGGCCCAGGACCGCAGTTGCCGTTTTCATGTGCGGTGGGTGCGGTCTGCATAAAACAGGATGGCCGGTGCAACCGTAGGGGCAGACCTACGTGTCTGCCCATTCTCGGTGCAAGGCGAGACAATCACGCAGGCCGCAGGGAAGAAGGGCGGCCACGCAGGGCCGCCCCTACGTATTGTGTCGTTCATGTGATGATTTGATTCCAGGATGA